>DOVG01000032.1 GCA_003520205.1 Lachnospiraceae bacterium | reverse complement strand
AAGCATACTGATAGTATTAATATCAGGAATTCGTCTTCCGTTTTCCCAATTAGCGATACTGGATCTATCCACATTAAGTGAACTTGCCAGCTGCTGCTGGGATATTCTTCTGGCATGTCTAAGTTCCTTTAGCTTATTTGCGATTGACTTCATGAAACTACCTCTGATAATTAATATAATATGACATAAGTGTCAAAAGTCAAAATGCGTTCCTGCTTGCAGGAAAAGCATTTTGACCTTATGACACGCTGAAACATGAGGAAATAGCATTTTTCTTAGAAAAATAGCGATTTCCGAATGTTTCTAGGATTGCGAGAATTTCGTAAGAAATGGAGCAATCCGTATGTCATATGGTGTCAAAAGGTACTTTTGACACCCACATCATAATATAGAAAGTGTTACATGATAAACACGAGGAGAAATTATATATAAATGTCAGAAGAAAAACAGTCCCGTCGTCAGATGATGACGGAGACTCCGGTACCCCAATTAATTATAAAACTATCAATTCCAACTATAATCAGTATGCTGGTAACAGCATTTTATAATTCCGCTGATACATATTTTGTAGGTAAGATTTCTACTGAAGCAACCGCTGCGGTAGGACTTGTTTTTTCTGTAATGGCAATCATTCAGGCTCTTGGTTTTTTCTGTGGACATGGCTCCGGTAATTATTTGTCCAGAATGCTCGGAGCGGGTAGAAAACAGGAAGCAAATGAGATGGCATCTACCGGATTTGCCATGGCAGTTCTTCTGGGACTTCTGGTAGTAGGTCTTGGAAATATATTTATAGATAAGCTGGCTGTCTGGATAGGTGCAACACCGACGACCATGGATGATACCATCGCATATATGAGAATTATTCTTATAGGTGCGCCTTTTATGATGGGGCAGTTTGTTATAAATAATCAGTTGAGATTTCAAGGCAGCGCCATATATGCGATGATCGGACTTATGTGTGGTGCTGTTATTAATGTAATACTGGATCCGCTGCTTATTATTGTTTTCGATATGGGAGTTACCGGTGCGGCGATTGCGACGGTATCCGGACAGCTGATAAGTTTTTTAGTTTTACTTTTGGGAAGCTTTAAAGGTGAAAATATACATATCAATATAAAAAATGTTCATATAAATGGACATTATATTGGAGAGATAATAAATGGAGGTGCGCCTTCACTTTTCAGACAGGGACTTGCAGCTGCATCCACGCTTTTGCTGAATAAATATGCAGGATACTATGGTGGAGATGCGGCGATAGCCGGAATGTCTATAGTAACAAGAGTTATGATGATGATGGCATCAGCGCTTATAGGATTTGGACAGGGCTATCAGCCGGTTTGTTCATTTAACTATGGTGCAGGCCTTAAGAAAAGAGTTAAGGAAGGGTTCTTTTTCTGTGTGAGGTGGGGAACTATATTTCTTTTTGCTCTTGCAGTTTTGTCGATAGTTTTTGCACCGCAGATAGTGGCATGGTTCAGAAATGATCCGGACGTTATTGAAGTAGGTAAAGTTGCCCTAAGATGTCAGGCGGCAGTTCTTCCGCTGATGGCAACTACAGTTATGAGTAATATGATGCTTCAGTCTATGGGGAAAGGCTTGAAAGCAAGTATATCTTCATCCGCAAGAAATGGAATATGTTTTATTCCACTTATACTGATACTTCCAAGATTATTTGGTATCATGGGAGTTGAGATAACACAGACAGTGGCAGATGTTTTTTCTGTATTTATAAGTCTGCCGCTTGCATGGACAGAGATTAAAGAAATGAAATGATTGGAAAAGCTGATAGGTATAACCCGCGTGGCGGGAGAGAAGGGGAGTTAAATGCGATTTAGACCATGTATTGATATCCATGATGGAAAGGTAAAACAGATAGTAGGAGGAACTCTAGACGATATAAAAGGAGCAGACACGAACTTCGTATCTGAAGAAGGAGCATCCTTCTATGGACGTCTTTATCACAGCTGTGGTTTAGCCGGCGGACATATCATACTTCTGAATAAAGCAGGTACAAAGCAGTATCTGGATGATATACGCGCAGCGTCCGACGCGATGAAAGAGTATCCCGGAGGATTCATGGTGGGCGGGGGAATAACCACTGAAAATGCGGAGAGTTTCCTTAAACTGGGAGCATCTCATGTTATAGTTACTTCATTTGTGTTCAGAAATGGACATATTGATTATGACAGACTGGAGAGTCTTGTAAGTCAGGTGGGAAAAGAGCATCTGGCTCTTGATCTGTCCTGCAGAAAGAAGATATCTGATAGAAGTTCAGGTGAAGGCAGCGATACACAGCCAGATGACAGTTACTATATAGTGACAGACAGATGGCAGAAATTCACGGATACAAAGCTTAACCATGAGACACTGGATGCTTTAAAGTCTTATGCAGATGAATATCTGATTCACGCAGTAGATGTTGAAGGAAAGAAGTGTGGAGTTGATAAAGAGCTTGTAGAGATGCTGGGCAGTTGGGAAAACGGTATACCGGTAACCTACGCAGGCGGAATAGGAAGCTTCAACGATATAGATATAATAAGAGATCTAGGAAGAAATAAGGTAGATATAACTATAGGAAGCGCATTGTCCATATTTGGAGGAGACATGGACTTTAAAGAAGTACTTGGGTATCTAGTATAGAGATTTCTAATTACCTGGACTCTAAACTTGCCTGTTTTCCAGAATAGCACAGCACCAAAAGCCTCGGAATAGCTCACTATTCCTACGTTTTTGATACTGCACTCTCTGAAAAACATTCTGCGTTTATAGTCCAGTTAATTACGAAACACTATACTAGTATAGAGATTTCGTTAAGTGTAGAACAGGAGATACAAATATAATGAGAATAAAAAGGATAGTAGCGGCATCACTTATTAGTATGATGATATTCAGTCTGACTGCTTGTGGCGGTACCGGAAAACAGCCTGAAGAAGCAACTGAAATCAGTACAGTAGAGGATACTGAAGCTCAGGAAGAGGATGCGTTAGATGAATATGAGGCTGCAGAGGAACAGTCGGAGATATCTACCGAGAGTTCGCTTAAAGGAACAGGTCCCAAGACTCTTGAGGATACATTTAGCGCTTCAGGAGGCGATGCCCAGGCGCAGCTTAAGGATGGAGAACAGCTGGTAAATATAGACTTTGATGATAATGATCTGAAGGGCTTTACGGTTTATACAAATGGTGGGGCATGCGAGCTAAAAGCATCTGATGGTCAGATGGTCATAGATATTAAGAACTCAGGAAAGCTTGATTATGCAAATCAGGTTTACTATGATGGTTTTGCTCTTAATCAGAACTGTGTTTATACATATAGCTTCGATATAACAAGCTCGATAGAAAGAAAGATAGAATACAGACTTCAGTTAAATGGAGGAGACTATCATGCATATCAGGGAGAGAAAATAGATATCGGACCCGATGTAACTAACTTTTCTGTTGATTTTGAGATGAAAGAGCAGTCAGATCCTGCGCCAAGAATTGTTTTCAATATGGGATATATGGACGATATGTCTTCTGATCCTGGTGAACATACAATTACTATAGATAATATAAAGCTTACAGTAAAAGATGCGTCAAAAGCTGAAGCAGGCGGAGCTCTTCCAAACTATGTAAATGTTGCTGTTAATCAGATGGGTTATAAACCGGATGATGAAAAGGTGGCTGTAGTTAAGTCGGAGAACGAAGGGGATGAAGAATTCATAGTATGTGATGCTTCAACTAATGAGACTGTATACGCAGGTAAACTGGAGGAAGCTATCTATGATTACGGACTTCTGGCTAATACCAGAAAGGCTGATTTCTCTGATCTTAAAACTCCGGGAAATTATTATGTATATACAAATGAGGGAGCCAGCTATCCTTTTGAGATAAAAGAGGATCCGTATTCGGAGCTGTACAGGGAAAGTGTGCTTATGCTTTACAAGCAGCGCTGTGGCACTGCAACTGATGCAACGCTGGCAGGAGACTTTAAGCATGATGCATGTCATACTGATGAAGCTACAGTTTATGATAACAGAAGTGAGAAAAAGGATGTGTCCGGTGGCTGGCATGATGCAGGTGACTACGGAAGATATGTAGTTCCTGGAGCAGTAACAGTTATGGACCTTTTGTCTGCATATGAAGACTACGGCGTAATGGATGATGATATGGGAATCCCGGAGTCAGGTAATTCAGTTCCGGATATATTAGACGAAGCAATGTATGAACTGGAATGGATGCTTAAGATGCAGGATGAGAAAACCGGTGGAGTGTATCATAAGGTTACAGCTCTTGTATTTCCAGAAACTGTCGGTCCAGAGAAGGAAACTGACGAACTGTTTCTGGCACCTATATCTATAGCAGCTACGGCTGACTTCGCAGCTGTAATGGCAAAAGCATCTATAGTTTATAAGGATTATGATAACGGATTTGCTTCAGAAGCAAGGCTGTCAGCAGAACAGGCATGGAATTATATAATGGAAAACAAGGACTGGAAGGGTTATACTAATCCATCAGATATAGAGACGGGTGAATATCCGGATCCAAATGTCAAGGATGAAGTATACTGGGCTGCAGTAGAGATGTATCTTACAGGAAATGAAGAGGCCAAGAGCTATATTACCAGGTTAAGTTCAGATGAAAAAGTTACTTCCGGACTGGGATGGGCTGATGTAGCTTCTTATGCTGACTATGATCTGGCAAAGTATGGTTCAGAAGACATTAAAGATATGGGAATATCACGTATATCAGCGTCAGCTGATGAGATAGTCGAGCAGTCTGAGAAGAGTGGTTACTTCTTAGGCTTCGGAAGTGGTTTCACATGGGGAAGCAACTTAAGAGTTGGAAATAATGGACAGCTTCTAAGTATGGCTGCAAATGTAACAGGTGACGAGAATTATGCTGTTCTTGCCAAGAAGCAGCTGGATTATCTGCTGGGGGAAAATCCGCTGGGCTACTGCTTCGTATCAGGCTTCGGTACGTTGTCACCGAAGGAGCCTCACCACAGACCGTCTCAGGTTGCAGGAAGCGCTATGCCTGGTATGCTGGCGGGCGGTCCAAATAAGAATCTCGAAGATCCATATGCGAAGGCAGTGCTTAGCGAAGCGGCTCCGGCTATGTGTTATGTAGATAACGCACAGAGCTATTCCACTAACGAGGTGGCTATATATTGGAATTCGCCGCTTATATATTTACTTGCAGGTAATAGATAAAAGGAACTTTTGACAGTCTACATCAAAAATATTAAAAAATCAGGAAAATCATATGTCAGAAAACAGCAGTGTAAAACAGCAAAGATTTTTTAGTCGTAACTGGTCATGGCTTCTCGCTATGGCCATTACGGCTGTTTTTATGCTTGCTATTATGATTATTATGGATATAACTCCTTTCGGTACAGACAGTTTTACACTTGTAGACAGCATACATCAGTATATTCCATTTTTCAGTGATTATCAGGATAAGCTCCTTACGGGAAAGAATCTTTTCTATACCTGGGACGTAGGACTGGGACAGAATTTCCAGTCACTGTTCTTATACTATATGGCTTCACCGCTCAATCTTATTATAGTGTTCTTCACAAGAAGAGGAATAGTTACGATGTTTTCTGTTCTTGTTGCTGTCAAGATAGTGATATCTGCGGGTACCTTCGGATATCTGCTCTCCAGACATAGGGGCGGCGCGGATAACAGTCTGATGATTACATCGCTGTCTCTCTTCTATGCTCTGAATAATTATATGTGCGGATATTACTGGAATCTGATGTGGCTGGACTGCATCATGATATTTCCGCTAATAATACTTGGATTCGAACGAATGATGGAGAAGAGAGATATAAGACTTTACGTTCTTGCTCTCTTCTATAGTATGTTCTGTAATTATTATATATCATTTATTATCTGTATCTTTCTTGTTCTCTGGTTTCTTGCGACCGGACATAATGATGTCAGGAAGTTCTTCAAGGATGGGCTGATATTTGCCGGCACATCTGTTCTTGCAGCTTCTATGTCGGCGCTTTCACTCATTATGGCGTATCTCGCTATCACGAAGACAGCTTCATCTGGTACGGATATACCTAAGTGGGACTTTTATCAGAATTTCTTCGAACTGATAAAGTATCAGTTTGTTTTTGCAAGACCTATAAATATGGATTCCTTCGATGGAAATGCGAATCTGTATTGTGGTATGCTTCCGTATGTACTTATATTTGTATTTATCTTTTCAAACAGATTCTCTGTAGCAGAAAGAGTAAGAAAGATACTCCTTCTTGCTGTCATGCTGTTTAGTATGAATCAGCAGCTTATGAATTTTATCTGGCATGGTTTTCACAATCAGTA
>DOVG01000268.1 GCA_003520205.1 Lachnospiraceae bacterium | reverse complement strand
TCACCGATAGGAGTTTCAAGTGATACAGGCTCCTGTGATATTTTCTGAATCTCACGAACTCTGTCTACAGGAATATCCATCTCTTCAGCTATCTCCTCCGGACTAGGTTCACGACCAAGTTCCTGAAGAAGCTGTCTGGATACTCTTGTCAGCTTATTTATAGTTTCAACCATATGTACCGGTATACGGATTGTTCTTGCCTGATCTGCTATAGCTCTTGTAATAGCCTGTCTTATCCACCATGTTGCATATGTAGAGAACTTATAACCTTTTCTGTAATCAAACTTTTCTACAGCCTTTATAAGTCCCATATTTCCTTCCTGAATCAGGTCAAGGAAAAGCATTCCACGTCCCACATATCTTTTTGCGATACTTACTACAAGTCTGAGGTTTGCTTCAGCAAGCTGCTTTCTTGCTACCTCATCTCCCTTCTCCATTCTCTGGGCAAGATCAGTTTCCTGATCAGCGGTAAGAAGGGGAACCTTTCCTATTTCCTTAAGATACATCCTTACAGGATCTTCAAGGCTTACGCCTTCAGGAACAGACATATCTATATGCTCTATATCAATCTCTTCCTCTTCTGACAGATCTATACCAAGATCATCATCATCCAGGTCTGGTTCATCATCAGAGAAATTAAGTACATCCACATTATTCTTCTCAAAGAAATCCAAAGCCTTTGCCATATAATCAGGTGTAAGCAGAGACTGGGTATCCTTAAGTGCATCGATGATATCATCATCCTGAACTGTTCCCTTTTTCTTTGCTTCCTTGAGGAGCTTCTTAAGCTTTGCGTCGAAAATCTTCTCCCTCTCTTCCTCTGTCAGACTGTCTTCTTTTTCTGCATTTGACTCATCGATAAGATCTCCGGGATTATCATTTTCCATTTCTTCCAGATTACTTTCTTCTGAATTCAGAAGTTCTTCCTCAACTACCTCTTCAACTACTTCCTTCTTAGCTCCGGTGTCTTTCTTTTTTACTGCCATTTCATTACCTCTTTCTTTTACTTCCTTTTTAGTGTTTATACTTTTATTCTAAGACGTTTTATCTCACTCTTTTTCTTTGCCAGTTCTATACTGCTGATGCCTTCACCTGTCTTAAGAAGCCTGTCGATATTTGCCGTCTTTATCTTAATTATCAGATCCGTCAGCGCCTTCTCCAGTACAGATGGTGTAGTATCAAATTCCAGTTCCTTGGTAAAGATACCACTGACTTTCTCCTGATTCTCTGCATCCTCATACCGGTTAAGTATCTGAGCCGGATTCACAGTTCCTGTATCCCTGTATTGCTTAAACAGCATATCTGCCACAGCCCGTATATAATCCACTGTAAAATCTTCTTCAGACAGGACATTTTCCAGCTTTTCAAACAGATAAGGTTCATTTACCATCATGGTAATCAGGTACTTCTGGTCTTCCTCTACAGGATCTATCTCCACACGATTTCTGTATTCTCTCGTCTGATACTCATTTGCCACCACCTGATTTCCGGATAAACCGGCACTTGTTACCAGTTTCTTTAATTCATCCCTGTTCAGATAATACTTTGATGATACTGATTCTATATAATTCTGCCTTTCCGCAGAATCCTCTATTCCGGCTAATAGCTGGGCAGCTTCTTTCATAAATGCCGTTTTCTCATCCGGACTGTTAAGGTCGAAGTTATCAACCACACTATCTATCTCATATATCCTTCCGGTAAGCGCATTTCTGATTCTTTCTTCATAGGCTTCTGCTCCCAGATTCTTGATAAACTCATCCGGATCCTTATAAGGCTTAAGGTCTATTACCTTCTGTGACATTTCCAGATTCCGTAATATTCCTATAGCTTTCATAGCCGCATTACGCCCCGCGCCATCGCTGTCATAAGCCAGATATACATCTGTAGTATACCTTTTTATTAGATTTGCCTGCCCCTCGGTAAATGCTGTACCCAAGGAAGCAATAGCGTTATCAAACCCCGCCTGATGCATCGCTATGACATCCATGTAGCCTTCGCAGAGTATTACTCCTCTTTTCCTGCTATGCCGCGCTATATTCATCGCAAAAAGATTTCGGCTTTTATTAAATATATCTGTCTCTTTGGTATTTAAGTATTTGGGCTTTGCATCTCCCAGAACACGACCACCAAAGGCTATTATCTTACCATTTATATCAGTTATAGGAACCATCACACGATTCCAGAACTTATCCTTCGGTCCGTTTCTCTCATCGAATTCAACCAGACCGGCGTCCTTCATGATGGTATCTGTAAAACCTTTGCTTTTCAGGTACTTATATAGATCATCCCGATATATATCGGCATACCCCAGACCGAATGCTGCTATGGTTTCATCTGTAAAACCTCTCTGCTTATAATAATTATATCCAAGCTTTCCCCTCTCTGTCTTTGTCAGCAGAAAATGGAAATATGCCGCAGCACTCTTATTAACTTCATACATCTGCTGTTTTCTGGAATATCTCTTCTTATCCTCTGAACTCATTTCCTTCTCCGGAAGAGTTATTCCTGCGCGTTTTGCCAGATATTCTACAGCCTCCATGAACGAATAATTCTCGTATTTCATTATGAAGGTATATACATTTCCTCCTGCCCCACAGCCAAAACAGTGAAATATCTGTTTTTCCCTGCTTACGATAAATGAGGGTGTTTTCTCACTATGGAAAGGGCAGCAGCATTTATATGATGTTCCTGATTTCTTTAATCCTACATATTCTGAGATTACATCCACTATATCATTTCTGGATCTGACCTCTTCAATTATCTCATCAGAATAATACATTTATTTTCCCTTTTCTAGTAAATATTCCATGATTTTGGTATGTAGATACTTTCAAAATTCTCAATTGCATAATTATCTGTCATACCGGCGATATAATAGCAGACCACATCAGAAAGGTCTGTATCCTTATCCATCATACTCATGAATTCCTCAGGAAGCAGCTCCGAGTGTTCCATATAATACTCATAAAGTATTTCTATTATCTTAAATGCCTTTGTCTCTTCATGTTTAACCACATCATTTGTATAGAGTGTTTCAAACATATACTGTCTAAGCCCTATAAGCTTATCCCAGAAATCATCGGACATATGAATCCTGTCTTTGTCGATAGAATTCATAACTGCATTTCTTATCATATGGTCGATACGTTCTCTCGTTGAATGTCCCAAGGTGTCAGTATATTCCTTAGGAATCATATCCTCAGAGAGAACCCCTGCTCTTATACCATCATCTATATCATGACTTATATAAGCTATCTTATCAGAAACTCTTACTATATCTCCTTCCAGTGTGGCAGGTCTAAGGGATGTCTTATGATTAAGTATTCCGTCTCTCACTTCCCAGGTCAGATTAAGACCTTTACCTGAATTCTCTATCTTCTCAACCACCCTCACGCCATGTTCATTATGACTAAAGGATTTGCCACTTGCCTTTGTAAGTGCCCTTTCTCCAACATGTCCAAAAGGTGTATGTCCTATATCATGAGCAAGAGCTATAGCTTCAGTCAGTTCTTCATTACACCTGAGCGCCTTCGCAATGGTTCTTGCTATCTGGGAAACTTCAAGAGTATGTGTAAGTCTTGTTCTGTAATGATCTCCATACGGAGCAAGAAAAACCTGTGTTTTATGCTTCAATCTTCTGAAAGACTTTGAATGAAGCACTCTGTCACGATCTCTCTGATATACAGTTCTTAGATCACTTTCCTCTTCAGGAATATCACGTCCTCTTGACATATCACTGAAAGAAGCATACTGACTCAGTTCTTCATGTTCTCTTTTCTCATAAACCTCTCTAATGGTCATTTCATTATTCATATCCTTCTCCTTCGTCCATACAGGACTTAACCCAAACCAAAAAGAGCGTACAAATTATTATTATTGAAAAAAAATAAAAATCCTTTTTTTATTTTTTGTAAAAAAAGGATTTTTATTAAAATTCTAATAAATATTTATTTACCCATTACTTTAGCAACGGTCTTAGCCACAATCTCAAGACCTTCCTTAAGAGTATCTTCCTCTATCGTAAGTGGAGGCATTATCTTAAGAACAGCATCTTTTCTACCTGCAACTTCAAGTATAAGATGATTATTAAATGCTTCATGAACACATTTTATAGCATATGTCGGATCTATACGGGAGAAATCAATACCCCAGATCATTCCTGTTCCTCTGTATTCCAGATTATCATACTTTGCGCAGATATCTTTTATCGCATTTTCAATAATAAGTCCATTTGCCCTTGATACCTGATCCAGCTTATTATCCTCAAAATATTTAAGAGCTGCTGCACCGCCAACAAAAGCAAGATTGTTACCTCTGAAAGTACCATTATGTTCTGCAGGACGGAATATATCTAATTCAGGCTTCATCAGAAGCAGTGACATAGGCATACCAAAACCACTTATTGATTTGGACAGAACCACCATATCAGGTACGATTCCTGCTCTTTCAAAAGAGAAGAACCATCCGCTTCGACCTATTCCTACCTGAATATCATCAACTATGAGCAGAATTCCATTCTCTGAACAGTATTTACGGATACCTCTGAGCCACTCATCACTGGCAATATTTATACCGCCTTCAGCCTGAATAGTCTCAAGAATAATCGCTGCCGGCTTATCAACGCCTGAATGGTCATCATCAATAATCCACTTAAGGTAGCTGAGAGCATTTACACCTTCTGTTCCATCATATGGTGCAAATGTTACATCATCGAGTGATACTCCTGCACCTTCTCTGCTTATTCTATCTGTAGTTACAGCAAGGCTTCCCAGTGTCATTCCATGAAATGCACCACCAAATGCTATAACATTTCTTCTTTTTGTATTTTTTCTTGCAAGCTTAAGAGCTGCCTCAACTGCATTAGTTCCTGTCGCACCACAGCACATTATCTTGTAATCAAGTCCTCGCGGCGCAAGAATTCTATTATATAATGTATCTATAAAATCTCTTTTTGCCTCTGTATACATATCCAGCGAGTTTATTATATGATCCTCCGCAAGATATTCCTGGATTGCACCTTTAATAACCGGATTGTTATGTCCATAATTCATTGAACCTGCTACAGAAAGGAAGTCTATATATCTTCCTCCATCTTCATCGAACATCTCAGCATTTTTAGCCTTTGAAAAAACAACCGGATACTTTCTGCAATAAGAGCGAACCTCTGATTCATGCTCTTCAAAAATATTTGACATTATACACGCTCCTTTCACTTGATAATACCAATTTCTTCCACTCCGTAGAAATTCATTATCTCTATAATATCTTTATCAATTCTCTCTCCTGCTATAACAGGTGTAATAGCCGGCGGACATCCTGTTAAGTTATCTGCCGCAATTTCACCTACAAGAGCATCATTTACTTTAACTATCTTCTTCTGCATAAATATAGTTTCATACGGCTGATATACAACCTCCGGAAGATTGAATCTCTTCTTTCTGAAACCATCATTATCTCTTTTATCAGAACTTTCTGAAGAAGCCATCACAGACTCCTTAACTTCTGATACAGCTTTCAGGAATCTCTCACAGTCCTCAGGATACCTGTTAAATGGCGACCACATAGTTACCACAAAGTCCGGTTCACCATATTCACATATAATCTTACGTTCTCTCAGTTCACTCTTCAGATGATTACCATCAATAAATGAATCCCTGAGATCCAGAGTAAGCTTAAGCGGTTCCTTACCATAGGTCTTAATACCTATACTGTTTAGATCTTTTCTAAGCTTTTCCAGATGTCTGGCACATTCCACATAATCATCAGGATTTACCCTTTCAAGCGCCTTATCCATCGACTTGAGTATCTTATATGAAGGACTTGTTGAGCCAAACAGAAGAAGTGCCTGTCTAGCCTGATTCTCCAGTCCTTCAGGAGAATTCTTGGATATATGCAGATAAGCTCCACCTGTAAGAACCGGTAAAGTCTTGTGCGCTGAGTCTGTCGTCATATCCGCTCCGAGTGATATCGGATGCATATCACCACCTACAAATTTAAGATATGAACCATGAGCATTATCACATATCAGTAATGTGGAAAACTCATGTGCAACCTCAGCCAGTCCCTTTACATCCAGCATATTACCCAGATAATCAGGGCTTGTTACAAAAACAGCCGCAAGTGTCTTATCATTATTATTCTTTTTATATTCTGTAAGGAATTTTCTTAATCCATCAGGAGTCACACTGCATTTACATATGCTGTAATCCTCATCTTCTGATGGAAGCCACGCTATATCAAACTGAAGAAGCATTGATGCATTTATAAATGACTTATGCGCATTTCTGGAAGCGGCAATCGTATAGTCACCTCTTGAATAATCTCCTGTCACTTCACTGGCATGCTTTATAGCCAGATAACACATAGACTTAATTACCTGAGAAGAACCTTCAGTACTGTAAAATGTTCTTCTGGTACCAAAAAGCTGAGAAGTCATCTTCTCACTTTCATATATGATACCATCTGCTTCATACAGACTGTCCGCTCCATATACTTCAGTTATATCATCTGAACAATCATCAAAGCTTCCCTTGTGCCCCGGCATATGAAGTCTGATTATGTCTTTATCACTATCATATCTTTCCAGAAATTCTGAAATAGGTAGTTTCATAAATCCTCACTTTCGCTTGACTACACTGGCATATACACAATAACATAGCATGCCGCCTAGCGACATGCTACACTTTTACGTGTATTGTATTAGTCAACCATTCATTCTACTTAAACATATGAATACTATCATAAATAAGAATTTAATGCAAGATATACTTGAGTTTACTTACCTGTCTTAGCTTCTTTCTTTGCCGCCTGGGCAGTCTCAGGATGTTCTATCCTGTCATAGAATTTTACCAGGAACATGGAACATACATAAGCAAAAAGCGCTGCCAGAATCATCCCCCACAGATACCAGGTATAAACTATTAAGTTCGGTCTCAGATAGTAGAGAGCCACCGGGAACATCCATATAAAGAACATTCTGAACCATACACTCAGATTAGTCAGCGAAAGCACAAGTGCATTTAACATCGTTCTTGGAACGGTATTCTCATATCTTGCCAAAAGCGGAAACTGAAGCGGGAGAGCAAATGCCATAAGTATGAATTCAAATCCCATAAATATAAACAGATACTTTGTAATCTGATTATCATTACTTAGATAATAGCTATACTGAAATACAAGGAGAATTATATAGATAATATCTATCAGCCACATAGCTGTTCCCTGCTTAAAGTTCTCCTTAAAGGCTTTCATATAAGCATGCCTTATAGGTCCCTCTTCATTTTTTACCATCTTATTTGTAACTGAATATAAAGCCGTTAACGAAGCACCAAGAGTTATAATCGGGATGCTCGTCAAAAAGAAAAATATATTTAATACAAAAAGATCACCGAAGATATCAAACTTATTCAAAAACTTCTGAGCCTTTGTCATCTTGACCGGCTGCTCTTTCTCTGCCTCCTCCTTTGCCTGAATTCTGATTTTCTCAGCCATAGTAATTGTTTCATTGTCATTCTTACTCATGAAAATAATAAACCTCTTCTTATTATATCTTGTAATAGCCTGCAGTCATGCGCTGCTCAAACTCTTCTTTTGGAATAGGTCTGTCGAATAAAAAGCCCTGGGCATAGGCACAATTATTCTCGCGAAGCAGCTCAAGCTGCTGGGCCGTTTCCACACCTTCTACTATACACTCCATACCCATTTCAGCAGTCATTTGAATCACATGTTTAAACATGATTCTGCTTATATTATCCGAAGCATCCCCTTTAAGATTCAGGAAGCTCTGATCTATCTTAATAACACTCCATGGTAATTCTTTAATGAGATTCAGAGATGAATATCCAACTCCAAAATCATCCACGGAAGTAAATATACCTGAGTTCTGCAGTCCCTTTACCAAATGCTTCAGACTACTGAATTCTACATCTGTCGTTGTCTCTGTCAGTTCTATCTCCAGACAGCTGTGCGGAACATTATGTCGATCAACTATATTCAGAAGATTTTCCAGAAGATTTGCATTTATCATATTTTTACGTGAAAGATTCACGGAAATACGTACAACCTTCTTACCCTGATCAAGCCATTTTCTAATATCCCTGCACACATGTTCAAGCATATAGAAGTCCAGTTTGCATATATCACTTGTCTCTTCAAGCACAGGAATAAATGCTCCCGGACTTATCATTTCATCTTCCCGGAACCAACGACACAGAGCCTCTGCACCAATGATTTCTCCAGTTCTGATATCAACCTTAGGCTGATAAAATACTCTGAATTCTTCATTTCGAAGAGCCTCAGGAAAAAGCTGCTGCACCATATTGGCATTTTCTCTGGCAATATCCAGATTATCCTGGAAGAATACTATCCTGTCCTTTCCGCCTATCTGAGCTGCACGAAATGACACAGTTAGCTTCTCCATAACATCACCCGGATTATGAATCATGTCCTTATCGGAAATTCTAAATACCCCCGCCGAAGTAGATATATTAACACTCTTATCATCTATCTCATCATAAACTATCTTGGTTTCTGTAAGATATGCAAGAACTCTTCCAAGCACTCCTTTACCACAACAGCCTATAAAATTATCTCCTCCAAGACGACACAGAATTCCTGTTTCTCCGATAATCTCCTCCAACCCGGAGAAATGCTTTCTCATTATTATATCGCCCATTTTTCTGCCCAGATCCTGATTTACAAGCGAGAAATGCCTCAGATTAAACCGGAATGCAACTTTATGGTTCATCTCTTCCAGATTTTCCATGATATATTTCTGGAAACTTTTATAATTCTTATAGCCGTCATTATCAAAGAAGGTCAGCCTTTCTGTCATTATAGAAAGCCTGTTTCTGCTGATAAACATAAGAGTTGTTTTCATCGCAAGAATAAGCTGCTGCTTCTCTACATCTGAAAGCTCCTTTTCATTTGGCGACATATATGCATACATGGTTGCAATGGCACCGAATGGACTGGCAACCCTAAGAGAATATACTTCTTCTCCTTCTATACCCAGGTCATAACAGCACAGTACTTCTCCTTTACCTTCCTCTTCTTCCTGCGGGTTTTGATACACATAAGTCACAGCCTTTGACAGTCTCAGTAAAGAAGAGAGTTTTATTAACAAACTTTCTATAATTTTTGTATTCTTTGTCTGCAGATCATTCATCGCAAAAACAAGCTTGGTAAAAAGGAAATTAAATGCTCTTTCCTGTTTATACTTCTGAATATCAAAGAAATTCTCAAGATTATCACGGTCTGTATCCTGATAATTCTGCTTATCCATGTACATCGCCTGATCAGCTCTTTCAAATACATCCTGTACTCTGTTATCTAATTTAGGTCTGAAATCCGATATACCAAAAGCGACAGTAACAAGTCCCTTTTCTTTGTTACTCAGCTGTTTTTCAGCCAGTCTGTTTACCAGTTCATCTCTGTTCTTGTAGTCCTCATTTTCAAGGATTACGGCAATTTCATCTCCTCCTATACGGAATATCATGCTATTTGTAAATACTTCAGATATCATGTTGCAGGCATCCTGTATAAATGCATCACCTGCCCGATGACCTTTAGTATCATTTTCAATCTTAAGACCATTGATATCACACACAACTATAGAGAAATTAATAACTTTCTTTTCCTTGATAATTCCATCAAGTTTCATTTCTGTCTGTGCGTATGCTCTTTTATTCTTTAAGCCGGTCAGAGGATCATGGTTAGCCATATCCATCGCACTTCCCAAAGCATCCTCGAAGTCGAGCTCCATACGTCTGGCGTAATCAACATTTGCAACAGCAACTATTATATGGTCAGAATCTTCCTTTGGATAAACAGCAAAAAGAGTTACATACTGAGGTCTTCCATCAATTATAAGTCTATAAGTAATAAAGAATGTACCATTCTCCTCAAGACTCTTAAGAAGATATTCCTTCTTCAAGGCTACCGCCACCATAGGGTAATCATCCGAAAATACATCTTTCTTCAGACTCTCCCTGGTTTCTTCAAAGAAATCTTTTCCTTTTGCGCCTACCCCAAGCTTCGAAAACTGCTCACTCGAACTGTATTCTGTATACTCATTTGTCAAAATATTAATATGATATATAACCTCATATCTTTGAGCCAGAGCCATAGCGATATCATTAAATGTCTGGCTTTCTGCTTTTATGGACTCCTCACGTTTTATCTGAGCATCTATATTGGTTACACCAATGACCAGATGCTTAGCATCATTTTTAGGTCTTACGACAAGCAACGCAACATATTGAGGTACGCCTCCCAGCAGTTGTCTGTAAGTCATAGTAAAAGAACCTTCCTGATCCATAATGCCAAGAAGACGTTCTTTATTCATTATATTCTGAAGTCTGCCTCTGTCATTTTCATATATAAACTTATCTATGTCTTCTGAAGCATCCTTGAAAAAGTGATTTCCTTTTCTGGTTGTCCCAAGCTTTGCATACAGATCACTGGCACTATATTGAATATATTCATCTGTCTCAACATCGATATAGTATATAACCTCGTATCGGCTTGCGAGCGCACCAGCTATATGTCCATAAGTCTCAACACTTTCTTCCTGCCTCTTCTGTATATCTATGTTACGAACACCGATAACCAGATGTTCTTCATCTGAACTTTGCCTGAAGGCTATAAGATTCAGATACTGCATTCTCCCATCCAGAAACTGTCTATATATTATAGAGTACTTATCAGTCTCTTCGAGTTTAGAAATAAGATTATCCCTGTCCAGTTCCTTGACAAGCATTTCTCTATCTTCTTCATAGATATGCGTCTGGATATCATTTCGAACCTTATCAAAGAAATTCTCACCTTCAGAATCGATTCCCAGTTCAGAATAAGTCTGCGAAGAATAAAACTCTATATATCCGCCTGTACTAAGATCAATATAGTAAATAACCTCAAACATACCCGCAAGAGAGGTTGCTATCTCAGAGTATATTTTCTTATTCTCGCGCTCCTTTAGACCTCTTTTCATCTGAACGTCAACATTTTGAACACCTATGATAATATCATTATTATCCTGCTTAATAGTCTTCAAAAAATAGTATTGCGGTTTCCCATCGATATTCAGTCTGTAATTGAGTGCAAAAGAACTACCACTTTCAAGAATCTCATATACCCTTTTCTTCTGAAAAAAGTTAAGAAAACGAGGCTGATCATCCGGCCAGACAAGCTTCTTACAATTATCTATAAGATCAATAAAAAAATTATCCCCCATACTTCTCACAGATAATTCATGGTTATCACCAGTCGTTGTATATTCGAAATAACTATCATTCGTCGAATCAATAACATATATACTTTCATAATCCTGAGCCAGTGCCAGCGCCAGCTCTGAAAAAGACGTATTATTTACCCCATCTGCCATAATCTACCTCCCCAAAAAAAGTAGAGACGTTGAACTATCAACGTCTCTATTATACTTTAATATATAGATTATTGCAATTACTTAACCCTTTACAGCACCTAC
>DOVG01000186.1 GCA_003520205.1 Lachnospiraceae bacterium | reverse complement strand
CGAAGATACCGGAAGTTGTGAGTAAGAACCGATTTGAAAAAAGACTTTCTGAGAGATAGAGTTAATACCATTATATGAGGGAGATTTGTAAGTTATGAATTATACCGAATCAGAAATTATGGATTATATAGAGGATGAGGATGCGAAGTTTATCAGACTTGCATTCAGGGATGCATTTGGTGTCCAGAAGAATATATCCGTAATGCCCAGTGAGATTCATAAGGCATTTAGAGAGGGTATACCTATAAATGCGAGAGCAATAAAGGGATTTGAAGGATATACCGGTTCGAATCTGTACCTGAAACCTGATCCTGCTACGATGGCAGTTCTTCCGTGGCGTCCTGATTCAGGAAGAGTTCTCAGAATGTTCTGCGATGTATGCACCGTGACGGGTGAACCATATGAGGCAGATACAAGAAATATTCTTAAGAAGGCTGTTGCTGAGGCTCAGAGCAGGGGGATAGAATTCAAGTTCGGCTCAGAGATGGAGTTCTATTTATTTAAGCTGAATGATGAAGGTCTTCCTTCAGAAGAACCTTTTGATAATGCGGGCTATCTGGATATAGCTCCGCTGGACAGAGGGGAGAATATCCGTCGTGAGATATGCCTTACCATAGAGGAGATGGGACTTACGCCGGAGAGGTCTCATCATGAAAGAGGTCCCGGACAGAATGAGATAGATTTTCATTATGGAAAACCGCTCAAAGCTGCTGATCAGATTACAACATTTAAGATGGTAGTTAGTACTATAGCGGACAGGTATGGTTTATATGCTGATTTCTCGCCTGTTCCAATTAATAATATGCCGGGAAATGGATATCATATAAATATCTATGCTCATGATAAAGACGGTAATGATGTGGCAAGGTTCATGGCTGCCGGAATAATCGATAAGATAAAAGAAATGACTCTGTTTCTTAATCCTACAGAAGATTCGTACAGCAGATTCGGTAAATGTACAGCACCGGATAAGGTTAACTGGTCCAGCAATACAGGGACAGAGCTTATGTATATAGATGATTCAAGAGAGAAAACAAGAGTTGAACTTAGATCTCCGGATGCACTCAGTAATCCATATATAGCATATTCGCTTCTGATTCATGCAGGGTTATATGGTATCGAGAATAAGCTGGATCTATCTAATGAAGTTGATTCAGAGGGAAGCCTCCTTCCGAAGACAAGAAAAGAAGCGGTAGAGTACGCTGAAAGCAGTGAATTTGTAAAGAGTATACTGCCTGAGTCTGTAATAAGAAGTTATGTGTCATAAGTTATAAGTTATATGTTATAATTGGTTTAATTCACATCATAGATGAGAAGTAAAAATGAGTAATATACTGGATAGGGGATATTCGATTCTGATTGTATCCTCGTCGGAACAATTTAATATGATAGTGAAGAAAACAATTCCCGGTGGTAGATTTAATAAGATTGAAATCGTGAGGAGTGCCTCGGCTGCAAGAAGAGAACTTCTTGCCTATTCTTATGATATAGTTATTATTAATTCGCCGCTCCCTGATGGAATGGGAACTGATTTTGTAATGGATATTCACGATAAAAAGGAGATGGGAATCATTTTTGTGGTTCCTGGAGCGGTATTTAGTAAGATATCAGAATATCTCGTGGATTTCGGAATAATAACAGTGTCTAAACCATTTAAGGATAATTCTCTGGAACTTAGTCTCAGACTGATACTGTCTTTGCAGGAAAAAGTAAGGAAGGCAGAGAAAAAGGTTAATAAGCTTGAAGAAAAAATGGAAGAACTCAGAGCTGTCAGCAGAGCTAAGCTGATTCTTGTCCAAAGAGGCATGAGTGAAGAAGAGGCACATGAATATATAATAAGAAATGCAATGAACAGAGGCTTGTCCAAGAGAGCGATAGCTGAAGAAATAATAGAAGACTGATTGAAGAAAGGAAAGAAAAATGAACAAGAAGAATGTAGCTATAGTATTAGAAATACTCCCCATAGTATCAGCAATCCTTACATATGTGCTGATATATGCTCCTTTTAAAGCAGGTAGTAATATAAAGATTATATCAGGAATTGCCCTGATAATAGCATTTTTGGGATTTCTATTTTTTATCATAGGTCGTATTCTTGCAAAGGAAGATAGAACGGTTAAAATACTTGGAATTCTTGATTGTATAGCAACACTAAGCATAATAGTATTATTTGTTATTATATTTATCGCAATTGGTTCTGCAGGATAATATCAGATATTTAAGACAGTTTGGATATTATAGTTAAGGATGATTAAGAGGTGCTTGCCGGGCACCTCTTTTTGCTTGTAAAAAATTTCATTGAATTTAAATTCAAAAAAGTGTTGACAATTAATTTACTTAATGATATATTGAATACAGATTCAATGAAACATAATTCAATGAATAAAAAGAAAAAAACATAAGGCTTTTATATAAAGTTATCAGGAGGAAAAGAATAATGAAAAATGTAAATTCAAAGGAAAAGGTTGTAATCATCGGTGGTGGAATCGCAGGTCTTTCTGCAGGAGTATATGCTCTTATGGCAGGATTTGACGCAGAAATATATGAGAAGAATGCTATTCCGGGAGGAGAGTGCATCGGCTGGAATAGAAAGGGCTATCATATAGATAATTGCATTCACTGGTTAACAGGTACCAGAAAAGGAACTGAGATGTATGATGTATGGACTAAGGTTGGCGCTCTTTCGGACGATATGGAGTATGCTCAGATAAATGAGTTCTACACTTCAACTTATGAAGGCAAGAAAGCAACACTATGGAATGACCTAAAGCGTACAGAGAAGGAACTTATTGAGGTTGCCCCAGAGGATGAAGAAGAGATAAGAAAGTTCATTCAGTATGTTGAATACTCAAAACAGTGTCTCTTCCCGGCAAGAAAGCCTATGGAAATGTGGGGAGTAAAGGATTACATAGAGATGGGAAAGAACATGGCTGATTTTCCAAAGGTAATGAAGGAGTTTGGTAAAATAACTCTTGAGGAATATGGTCAGAGATTTAAGTCGCCATTACTTCAGAAGCTTATGTGTGATTATCTTCCTAAAACCTACTGTGCATATTCATTTTTAGTATCATATGCTACTATGGCAGATGGAAATGGAAATATTCCTATGGGTGCATCACTTCAGATGTCTCTAAGAATGGAAAAAAGATTTAAGGAACTTGGCGGAAAAATCTGTTACAATAGTGGTGCAGAGAAAATTGTTGTAGAAAATAAGGTGGCAACAGGAGTAAAGCTTGAAAATGGCACATTTGTAAGTGCTGATTATGTAATACCTACAGTTGATACACATCTGCTTTTTGGTAAGCTGCTTTCAGCTGACTATATGCCAAAAGAACTTAAAGCAGCATATGATGCGCCAAAGGATTATCCTGCAACAAGTGGATTCCAGGTTGCATTTGCTGTTGATGAAAAGTTCAGCAAAGGTGAAACTATATTTATAGATATTGATCCTCTCTATGTAGGTGCAAGAAGCTTTGATAGAATGTATGTTAAAGCTTATGGATATGATCCTATATTTGTGAAGGATGGCAAGCAGGTTATTCAGACTTGTATCACACAGGTAGATGAGGACTATGAATATTGGAAGAGTCTTACAAAGGAAGAATATAATAAGAAAAAAGAAGAGCTTGCGTTAGAGGTTCAGAGAAGAATAGAGACAGCATTTCCTGAGCTTAAGGGTGAGATAGAAATACTTGATGCATGGACACCACTTACATACGAGAGATATTGTAATGCTTATCATGGAAGCTATATGAGCTTTGTTACAACTCCAAATGGTAAGCAGATCAAGATGAAAGGGAAGCTTAAAGGCATTAAAAATCTTTATGTAGCCGGACAGTGGACTAACTCACCGGGAGGACTTCCTGTTGCAGCGGCAAGTGGTAAGTTTGCTGTACAGAGAATACTTAAGAGCGAAAAAAGAAGCATAGATCTATAATAAATGGGGTATAATTTATGACCAGAAAAGAACAGAAAGAAGAAAAAAGACAGAAGATACTTATGACAGCCTTAACCCTTTTTGTTGAAAGGGGATACTACGATACTAAGATTACGGATATTGCTGCGGCAGTTCCGATGAGTACAGGACTCATGTTTCATTATTTCGAATCGAAGGAAGAACTTCTCTTGGAACTTGTGAGAATGGGAGCAAATGGAACAAAGTCGGCATCTGCAGCGCCGGATGCCAGTATTCCTCCGGATATATATCTTACAAAGTTTATGGAACAGTTGTTTGCATATGCTAAGGAACAGCCGTGGGTTTTCAATATGTTTGTTTTGATGGGACAGGTAAGAAGAAATGGTATGCCTGATGAAGCAAGGCAGCTGGCTCTATCAGTTGATACCATCGACTCTACGGCTTTGCTGATAAAAAAAGGACAGAAGGATGGGATTTTCAAAGATGGTGATGCAAAGCTTTTATCCAGAGTTTTTTGGTCAGCGGTTCAGGGCGTGATGGAAGAAATGGCAATGGATAAAGAAATGAAAGCTCCTGCTCCTGAATGGATAATGTCTATACTTTTAAAATAAACTATATGACTGTCATTCTGAATGCTTTAGGCTGATGAATCTTTTATTGGTAATAATGCTATTATTATGGTAATATAGCAGTGTAATAAAGAGTGTTGTCTTATTATAATGTGGGGGTAAAAATGTGGGGCTTATATCTCTGATTAATAAAGACATAAAAGCAGAAAATGAAAATAAAAGAGTTATAGTTTCGCTTAGAATTCTGTATATAATTGTATTCATTACATTTATTCTGGATACAGTATATGCCGGGGTTGATGTTTTTCGTATGTACAGATTCAGGATTATAGCTCTTTTTGCTGTTGTTATAGGCCTGTTTATTTATACTTACCACTCAAAGACCAAGCCGTCACTTTATGCATTTATTATATTTCTGTTCTTATGGATATTTCTTATGATTCCGGTTTATGGCTGGAGTGCAGGAATGCAGAATTATTTCATAATAATTCTGATGTTATGCTTTTTTGCGTTTTATGGAAAAACAGTATTTAAGTTCATTAATTCAGGCGTGGTTCTGGCTATACGTATTCTATGTATAGGTTTCTATGGGGGTATAAAACCCGTAGTTCCTATTAATGTAATATGTGATAAGCTTATTCAGATATCCAATATTTCTGCTGTTTTTATCTCAATAATTTTCATATCATATATGTTTAGCAAGAGTGAAAATGAGGCAGAGAATAAACTGATGCAATATAATGATAGATTGAAGAAAGAAGCTTCGACTGACAGACTTACGGGACTTAATAATCGAAGAATGGCCGAAGAATATCTTGCCAGACTGAAGAAAGATAATAATACTGCTTCAGTTAGTGTAGCTATGGGAGATATTGATTTCTTCAAAAAAGTAAATGATACTTACGGACATGATGCCGGTGATGAGGTGCTTAAAGCTGTTGCAAAGACTATGGTGGATAACTGTAGAAATACAGCTTTTATATCCAGATGGGGCGGCGAGGAATTTCTGCTGATATTCCCTGATTGTAATGGTGATCAGGCATTTATTGTTCTTGAAAGACTAAGAACTAAGATTCAGAAGGAAGCTATCATAGTAGGGGATAATAACATAAAAATAACGATGACTTTCGGTCTTACTGAGTATAATTATAATAAGGATGAAGAACTTGCTATTAAAGAAGCTGATGAGAAGCTGTATATGGGCAAGTCAAATGGACGTAATCAGGTGGTATATTAAATGATTAAGAATGTAGTTTTTGATGTTGGAGATGTGCTTGTAGATTTTTGTTACAAGAAATATATGCGTAATCTTGGTTTCAGTGAAGAGTGCGTTGAATATCTCTCTGATAATATGGTTGTCACAGAGTTCTGGCATGAACTGGATCTTGGCATAAGAACGGAGAAGGATGCTATCGAGAAGTTTACTGCTGAAATACCTCAGTATAAGGATGAAATCTTAGTATTCTGGGAGAATATCAAGGATATAGTTGAAGAGTATGACTATGCAGAACCTTTGATTCAGGAAATAAAATCAAATGGATATGGAGTGTATATTCTTTCTAATTATCCTATAGAAACGGCTGAGAGACATTGGCCTGATTTTCATTTTCTGCCGCATACAGATGGCTATATCATTTCCGGATATGAGAAGATTACTAAGCCGGATGAAGGAATCTACAGACTTCTTGAGTCAAGATTCGGTCTGGATCTCACGGAGTGTATTTTTGTAGATGATCGTAAGATAAATATTGAGGGTGCAGAAAGGCTGGGTATGCAGGGGATACTGTTTACTGGATATGATAATCTGGTTAAAGAATTAACTAAAAGAAAAATACTTAAATAGAAGCTAGGTGCAAAAATGTCATTTATTTATGAAACACATTCACATACATGCCAGGCTAGTGCATGTGGAAAGGTTAGGGGGAAAGATTATATCGATTATATGCAGAGAGAAGGCTATGCAGGGATGATCATAACAGATCATTTTTTTAATGGGAACTGCTGTGTTCCGAGATGCCTTCCGTGGAAAGAAAAAATTGAAATGTTTATGAGCGGATATGAGGATGCTAGAAAGGCTGCAGAAGGAACGGATTTTAATGTTATGTTCGGAATAGAATATAATTTTGATGGTGATGAATATCTCATATACGGTGTTGATAAGAAATGGCTTCTTGATAATGAAGACATTATGGAAAAAGACAGATATGAGGTTCATGCGCTTGTTAAAGAAGCAGGTGCGATAATGTTTCAGGCTCATCCTTACAGGGAGCGGGATTATATAAAGACTATTAATCTTACACCCGGAGTAGCGGATGGTATAGAGATATGTAATGCGGCAAATGATGACAATATGAATGCTCTGGCATACTGCTACGCTAAAGAACTGGGGGTTCCTGTGTCTGCAGGTTCTGATATACATTTCTTTTATAAAGGTCCCAAAGCAGGAATGATGTTTGAAGAAAAAATAACAGATATATATGATTATGTCAGTAAGATAATGTCGGGGCAGGGGATTCCTGTGGTGTTAAGTGATGGAAAAGCAACCCCGGTAAATAAAATAGACGGACTTATGATTCCTAAGCATGGTCCTAATTTACAGTGTATTAGGAAATGATGTAACTGCTGTAGTTTACTAAAGGAGGTTTAATATGGTTAAACATGTAATTTTGTGGCAACTTAAGGATGAGCTGTCAGAGACTGAGAAGGCTACTATTAAGGCTGATATAAAAGCCGGACTCGAGGGGCTTGCCGGACAGATTCCGGGACTTGTTGAAATTAAAGTACAGGTGAACGCTCTGGATAGTTCGAATGCAGACCTGATGCTTGATTCCTCTTTTGAGAATGAGGCGTCGCTTAAAGGTTACGCTGTTCATCCGGCGCATGTAGCTGTCGCAAATGGGGTTGTACGACCGAACACAAAACTCAGAGTCTGTATGGATTATGAGATATGATGGAACACTGAAATTTTATATAACGAAATATAATGACGTAGGTGTCAAAAG
>DOVG01000079.1:9124-14097 GCA_003520205.1 Lachnospiraceae bacterium | reverse complement strand
TATGGTACTCCTTATTTCTCAAACTATATTAATTCAGATATGGAACCAAGTGATGTTCGTAGTATGTGCTGCAGACTGAGACTTGACCTTAGAGAACTTCGTAAGAAGTCTGGTGGTTTCTTCGGTAGTGGAGAATCAACAGGTTCAGTAGGTGTTGTTACAATCAACCTTCCTCGTATAGCATATCTGGCTGAAAATGAAACTGACTTCTTCACTCGTCTGGACAGACTTATGGATATATCTGCAAGATCACTTAAGACTAAGAGAACAGTTATAACAAAGCTTCTTGAGTCAGGACTTTATCCATATACAAAGAGATACCTTGGTACATTTAATAACCATTTCTCTACTATCGGTCTTATCGGTATGAACGAAGTAGGTCTTAATGCTAAATGGCTTCATAAGGATCTTACAAATAAGGAAACACAGATTTTTGCTGAAAAGGTACTTAATCATATGAGAGAGCGTCTCAGTGATTATCAGGAGGAGTATGGAGATCTCTATAACCTTGAAGCAACACCGGCTGAGTCAACAACATATCGTTTTGCTAAGCATGATAAAGAGCGTTATCCTGATATCATTACTGCAAATGAGAATGGAACACCTTATTATACAAATTCATCACATCTTCCGGTTGGATATACAGAAGATATATTTACAGCTCTTGATGTTCAGGATCAGCTTCAGACGCTTTATACATCAGGTACAGTATTCCATGCATTCCTTGGAGAAAAGCTTCCTGATTGGAAATCGGCAGCTACCCTTGTCAGAAAGATAGCTGAGAACTACAGACTTCCTTACTATACACTGTCTCCGACATATTCAGTATGTAAGAATCATGGATATATAACAGGCGAGGTATATGTATGTCCTGATTGTGGAGAGAAGACAGAGGTTTACAGCCGTATAACAGGTTATTATCGTCCTATCCAGAACTGGAATGATGGTAAGACTCAGGAGTATATGGATCGTAGAGAGTATGATATTATGCACAGTACTCTTTCTCACGAAGGACCTTTACCAACTATTAAGTATACTGTTCCGGAAGAAATTCTCAATGCTGATAATGCGAAGGAAACAGATAAGGCAAATGCACAGGCACCTAAGTCAGAGACTGGAATTGCTGCATCCGGATCAGATGTTCCTGTTATGTATGTAAAGGATCATTGTCCAAAATGTAAGGGTGCTGAGCAGAGATTTAAGCTTGCAAAGGTTCAGTATACTGAAGTTAACTGTTCAGAAAATATGGACATTGCGAGAGAACTTGGAATCCAGCAGACACCAACTATAATTGATCCTGATGGAACAAGATATGTTGGGGATAATGCAGCGGCAGAGTGGATTAAAGCTCACAACGCATAAAGCGAGGATAATAAATGTACGATATTATAATAGTAGGCGGTGGCCCGGCAGGGCTCACCGCAGCAATATACGGACTTCGAAATGGTAAGTCCGTATTTGTTATAGAAAAATCTGTTTTTGGTGGACAGATAGTGAATTCACCTAAGGTTGAAAATATTCCCGGATTTGAATCCATAAGTGGAGATGTATTTGCAGATAAGCTTCTGGATCAGGCTATGGGGCAGGGTGCAGAAGTAACTCTTGAAAATGTAACTTCAGTTGAGAAAACAGACGATAGCTTCAAAGTCAGTACTGAAGAAGGCGGAAGCTATGAGGGAAGAACTGTAATACTTGCTACAGGTACAACCCACAGAACACTGGGGCTTGAGGGTGAAGAAGAGCTTATAGGAAATGGTATAAGCTTCTGTGCGGTATGCGATGGAGATTTTTATCGTAATAAAGATGTTGTTATGATAGGCGGAGGAAACTCTGCATTGGTAGAGTCAGGTCTTCTGACCGACATAGTATCTAAACTGACTATTCTGCAGGATATGCCTTTCTTTACGGCAGATCAGAAGCTTCAGAATCAGGTTCTTACAAAGGAAAATGTTGAAGCTCATGTAAGTACAAGAATTCTTGGATATGAAACAGAAGGTGGAGTGCTTACCGGAGTTAAATATGAGGAAAGTGGAGTTCAGAAAGTGGCAAAGTGTGACGGTGTATTCTTAGCTGTCGGACTTGTTCCGGATAATGGCGCATTTGCTTCTCTAACAGAACTGGATGAAAGAGGATACTTTGTTCCTCAAAATATATGTAATACACACACACCGGGACTTTTTGTGGCGGGAGATTGCTGCAGAAAGACTCTTCGTCAGGTTGCTACAGCCTGCTCGGATGGTGCATATGCAGCAATAGGAGCATGTGATTATCTACGAGATATGAATTAAATACGAACCCATGTCATGCAGGTGACAGATATACTATTACACCTGTATCATAATACATAAAGATTAGTGACAGATTGTACATGAAAGTAAAAAACTATAGTACTGTTAATAATGAAATAAGGCTTGTAAGGTATCGTAAAAAAGGAATATTAAGGATTATATTCAGCAGACTTGGAGCAATACTACTTTTGCTTTTATTTCAGCTCGCCATTTTTTATGCGATGCTGGCAAAACTGGAGAAGCTTAATCCGTACTATACCATATTTATGGCTTTTTTCACTATCGTAATGGTATTATATCTTTTTAATTGTTCCATGGATTATTCTGCGAAGCTTACATGGCTCATAATTATCGCTCTTGCACCCGTACCGGGCTCTATTTTTCTTGCATTTACCAGAATCGAGATAGGGCATAGAGCTCTTAAGAAAATGGTCGCAGATGTTATATCGAAAACCACGGATTGCCTGTCTACAGATAAAAAACTGATAAAGGAAATAGAAAATAAGGATATATATTTCCTATCTAAATATCTGAACAAAACCGGTTGCTTTCCGGTATATGATAATACGGAAGTACAGTATTATCCATCAGGGGAAGCGTGTTTCTCCGATTTTATTGAGGAGCTTAAAAAAGCAGAAAAGTACATTTTTCTTGAGTTCTTCATAATAGAAGAGGGACACATGTGGGGGCAGATTCTAAAGGTCCTGACCGATAAGGTTAAAGAAGGTGTTGAAGTCCGTGTACTGTATGATGGTATGTGCGAGATGCAGCTTCTGCCGTATAATTATACAGACAGATTAAAAAGCTTTGGAATAAAGGCGAAGACATTTGCACCTATCCATCCATTTGTATCAACATATTATAATTATCGTGATCATAGAAAGATAGCCGTTATAGACGGTAAAGTGGCTATGAATGGCGGAATTAATCTGGCGGACGAATATATAAATAAATATAAGAGATATGGTTACTGGAAGGATGCGGCTGTTATAGTTCGCGGTGCTGCGGTAAAGTCTTATACACTGATGTTTTTGCAGATGTGGTCTGCGGATGAAAGAACACTGGAAATAGAGGATTATCTGTCAGACGGGATAAATGATGCTTCCAAAGTTAAATCATCCGGATATGTACTTCCATTTGGAGATATTCCTCTGGATAATGAGAAAGTCGGCGAGAATGTATATATGGACATTCTGAATAAGGCAGAGAAATATGTGCATATAATGACTCCATATATGATTCTTGATGATGAACTGAAGAATGCAATAAGATTTGCGGCAGGCAGAGGTGTGGATGTGAGCATTATTCTTCCGGGAATTCCTGATAAAAAGGTTGCTTATGCTCTGGCTAAGTCACACTATAAGGATCTGCTTGACGCAGGTATTAGTATATATGAGTATACACCTGGATTCGTTCATTCTAAAGTATTTGTATCCGATGATGAAAAAGCTGTTGTTGGAACTATTAACCTTGATTATAGAAGTCTTTATCATCATTTTGAATGTGCGACTTATATCGAGGAAGCAGATTGCATAAGCGATATAGAGGCGGATTTTCAGAAGACAATTCCAGAATGTCGAACAGTTTCATATGAATCTGTAAAACATGAAAAGCTTTTATATAAACTGGTAGGTGGTGTGGTGAAGACAATGGCTCCGCTTATATAAAAATAAACATGATTTCAAATAAATAACGTGATTTCAAAAAAAGTATTTGACACACCATAGGTTTAGGAGTATTATTAACTTCTGTGCGACCTATGGTGTTTTTTATCATAGATACACAGCAGTAAAACTATGGAGTCGAAATAGGTGAGATTCACCAGAGTAGACTACTCTGCCGAAGTATTTGGCAGACGAAAGGAACAGTCGTGAGGCTGTCCAGAAAAAGGAGGAACAGAAGATGAAGAGCTATATGGCTACAGCATCAACCATTGAAAGAAAATGGTACGTAGTTGATGCAGAGGGACAGACACTTGGACGTCTTGCATCAGAAATCGCTAAAGTGTTAAGAGGAAAGAATAAGCCTACTTACACACCACACATTGATACAGGTGATTATGTAATAGTAATCAACGCTGAGAAAATCAGAGTATCAGGTAACAAACTTAATGATAAGGTATATTATCATCATTCAGGATATGTTGGTGGACTTAAGTCATCAACTATGAGAGAGAAGCTTGAAAAAGACCCTACATTTGTTGTAGAACATGCTGTAAAGGGCATGCTTCCTAAGGGACCTCTTGGAAGACAGATGTACAAGAAACTTTTTGTATATGCAGGACCAGATCATAAGCATCAGGCACAGCAGCCTGAGACCTTAGAGATCAAGTACTAAGAAGGAGGAAACCTAGAATGGCAAAGTCTACAAGATATTATGGAACAGGTAGAAGAAAGAGCTCTGTTGCCCGTGTATATGTTACACCAGGAACAGGAAAGATAACAGTTAATAAGAAAGATATAGAAGAGTACTTTGGTCTTGAAACACTTAAGGTTATCGTAAGACAGCCTTTTGCAGTAACAGGTACAGAAGGAAAGTTCGATGTAACGGTTAATGTATACGGTGGTGGATTCACAGGTCAGGCTGGTGCTATAAGACACGGTATCTCAAGAGCACTTACAGAGGCAAGTGAAGACTACAGACCAATCCTTAAGAAGGCAGGATATCTTACAAGAGATCCTCGTA
>DOVG01000079.1:8792-9059 GCA_003520205.1 Lachnospiraceae bacterium | reverse complement strand
ATGAAGGAAAGAAAGAAGTACGGACTCAAGGGAGCACGTCGTGCACCTCAGTTCTCAAAGAGATAATGAGTATATCAAAAGAAGACCAGCTGATGCTGGTCTTCTTTTTGATATAACGCAAGCTCGTAGAGCTTGCGTAGTACGAAGCGTAGCTTCGTACTATATTCGCAGCGATAACAAGCCACCGGCTTGTTATCCGGGGAGCTGCTCAAACAGTTCTCAAAGAGATAAAGTATTATTGCGAATACAGAAAAACAGAAACGGCGT
>DOVG01000079.1:0-8720 GCA_003520205.1 Lachnospiraceae bacterium | reverse complement strand
ACGCCGTTTCTGTTTTTCTGTATTCATAAGAATCTAAGAGAATGGTCACGCATTTTGAGCATGCGAAGCATGCTTTTCTGCGTAGCAGAAGAAATGCGTGAACGTTATCTTAGATTCGCAATAATGAAAAAAAACTTGAATATTGGATGTGTGTGTGGTAATAATAGGTGGTATTATTTTTAAAAATATTGATACATGAGGAGTGACGTATTAATGAAGACTAAAGTATTTATCGATGGAAGTGAAGGAACTACCGGATTACGTATTCATGAGAGATTCTCAAAGAGAGATGATATAGAGATTCTTACTATCAGCCCTGAACTGAGAAAAGATCCTGATGAGCGTAAGCGACTGATAAATGCTTCTGATATTACATTTCTCTGCCTTCCTGATGCAGCAGCTATAGAAGCAGTAAATATGTGTGAGAATCCTGATACGGTTATTCTTGATACATCAACTGCACATCGTACATCAGAGGGATGGGCATATGGTTTTCCTGAACTTTCTAAAGAACATAGAGATGCAGTAAAAAATGGCAAACGTATAGCTGTGCCCGGTTGTTATGCAAGCGGATTTATCGGACTGGTATACCCATTAGTAAAGGGAGGTATCCTGCCAAAGAATTATCCGATTTCTGTTTTTGCTGTATCTGGCTATAGTGGTGGTGGAAAGAAGCTTATCGCAAGATATGAGGAAGAAGGACGCAATAAGAATCTTGATTCAGCCCGTATGTATGCCTGGGGACAGACACATAAACATTTAAAGGAAATGAAGATAATAACAGGTATAGATAAGGAACCGTTATTCTGTCCTATGACTACAAATTATCATAGTGGAATGATTGTTCAGCTTCCTTTATACACTGATATGATTCAGAAAGTAAAAACACCAGAAGAGATAAGAAATTATCTGGCAGAGTATTATAAAAATGAAAAGTTTATAAAGGTATTACCTTTTGGAGCTGATGTTGAAGCAGGTGGAGAACTGTTTTCTGATGCCTGCGCTGGCTGGGATGGAATGGAAATTATTGTAACAGGTAATGAAGACCGCGTAATAGTAAGCAGCCGTTTTGATAATCTGGGCAAAGGTGCATCAGGTGCCGCAATGCAGTGTATGAATATAGTTCTTGGCTGTGATGAAGCAAAAGGTTTGAATCTTTAATTTAAACTTCTTTACTTTAACGCGCTAAAGTGATATACTTTATAAGCCTCCTGATTAGGGAGGCTTATATTAGATGTGAGGTACATAACATGGAAATGCAAATGCAATTTATTCGTAAACTTCCAACACCACAGGAGATAAAGGAAGAGTATCCTTTATCAGATGAGATAAAGAAGGTAAAAGAACAAAGAGATCAGGAGATAATGGACATTTTCTCTGGTAAGAGTAATAAATTTCTTATGATCATAGGTCCTTGTTCAGCAGATAACGAAGAGGCTGTAGTCGACTATATGCATAGACTTCGTGAAGTTCAGGATCAGATATCGGATAAGATATTTATTATTCCACGAGTATATACAAATAAACCTCGTACAACAGGTACAGGCTACAAGGGAATGCTTCATCAGCCAAATCCTGAAGGTCATGAGGATATGCTGAAAGGTATAGTGGCTATCAGAAAAATGCACACCAGAGTAGTAGAAGAAACAGGCTTTACATGTGCTGAGGAAATGTTGTATCCTGGTAATCACAGGTATCTCTCAGACCTCCTTTCTTATATAGCGGTTGGAGCAAGATCTGTAGAAGATCAGGAACATAGAATAGTATCATCAGGAGTAGGTATTCCGGTGGGAATGAAGAATCCTCCAAGTGGAGATCTGTCAGTAATGATGAATGCTATTACAGCTGCTCAGTCGCCTCAGGATTTTATATACAGAGGATGGGAAGTAAGAACTGAGGGAAATCCATATGCACACTGCATAATGAGAGGATATATAGATAATCTTGGACACAGTAAGCCTAATTATCATTATGAAGATCTTAGAGCTGTGTATGAAGAGTATCAGAAGAGAGATCTTATACATCCTGCTATAATAGTTGATACAAATCACGCAAACTCTAATAAACAGTATATGGAACAGATAAGGATAGCTAAGGATGTAATTCATAGCCGTCATGTATCTGGAGATATAAGAGGAATAGTAAAAGGTCTTATGACAGAAAGCTATATAGAAGATGGTGCTCAGAAGATAGGAGAAGGAATATACGGTAAGTCTATAACAGATCCTTGTCTTGGATGGGAGAAAACAAAAGAACTTCTTCTGGAGCTTGCTGAAATAGTTTAGAAGGTAATAAATGATTAAGTATACTGGTCTAAAGAATAACTACATAGATGTAGATGGTTCATTTGGTGGTAACCAGGAATGGCTTAAGGACACAGGACGTCCATGGAAAGGAAAGGCTATAAGTGGCTATGGATGCGGACTAATAGGCGCTTCAGATCTTCTTATTCATGTTCTTGGAGCAGACATTATAGCTGACAGATATATAATGGACGATGCAGATAGTGTCAGTCCTGATGAAATCATGACCAGTAAAGGAAATATTGACAGAGACAGATATATAGGTTTTATCAGATATATGGAAAGAAGATATTTTCATATATTTCCAAAGCTGGGATTATCCGGAATACTTCTTATGTTCGGACTTAATCTGTTCTTCTTCTTTAATAGAAAAAGTATTAAAGGCTCATCAGGCTGTAAATTATCAGCCAGATGGGCAGTAAGACCATCAAGAATACTTACTTGTATTAAAGAAATGCTTGAAAATGATATTCCTGTTATTCTGTCAATAGGACCGGGCTTTTTGCATAAGGAGAAGCTTAAGTTCTATAGAAAGAATATAACGGCAACAGGCGAAAGCAGCTATAAGCCTGTAACTGAAACAAAGGATCATTATGTGACTGTTACAGGTGTGCTGGAAGCAAAAGCGAAAGACGATAAAGACATAGTATTATTGGAAATATCTTCGTGGGGCAGAAAGTATTATGTAAACTTCGAAGAATACCAGAAATATGTACGAAAAAATGATAATTATTACTTCAGTAATATACTCTATATAAAGAAAAAACAGTAATATAGATAAATTGTTTAAAAATCCTATTAATTTAGGATTTTTTTTGTTTAATTTTTTACACACTCATGGTAAAATAAACATAGTGGGGTTAAGGTACATCTTAAGTGCTTGGGAGGATTAAGAGATGTTTACCTGGAATTTTCAATTAATATCAAAAGCAAGACTATCAGATACATTAAATCAGCTGAAGCTGAATGTATCAAATGGGGATATACTTATAAGGATTCATACTGCGTCTCATCGTCCTGATGAGGCTGTTGAGCTTGCTCAATTTCTTACGAAGCTGGTTCCGGGAGTGAAGGTTTTTGGAACGAGTACGTCAGCTATTATAATTAATGGAAGACTGATGCCTAATCAGTGTCTTATTTCTATTACCCAGATGAACAGAGGTCATATCAGAACTGCACTATTACCAGTATCAGAAGCTGGTAACGTAATTGAACCTAAGAAATTATGCAAAAATGTTAAGCAGGCTGTAGTAGGTGAAGATACGAAATTACTGTTATCATTTTTAACAATTAATTATCATCAGGTGTATGATTTTGTTGACTTTTGTAATGAAGAATTTCCTGGCATTAAAATGATGGGTGGAATAGCAGATGGTGCAGATAGTACTCTTGAAAAGCTGCCGGATAATACATTTATCTTTGATGAAAATGGCTGGACAGACAATGGTATAATTGTGGCTTCTATAGGGGGCGATGATGTTAGTACCTGCTGTTCATTTGCTACCGGTGTTGAGGCATTAGGTGGCGATATGGAAGTGACAGATAGTTATCAGACGTCTATTATTACAATGGATGGTATGAGTGCTGCCCAGAAGTATCGTATGGGAATAGGTGAGAAGTTATCCCAGAGACCGGAACTCGCCAGTCTTTTTCCGTGCGTTTTTTCTGATGCACCTGAGTTCCCTATATTCTTCCATTATATAAAGGATTTTAAATTATCGGACAGATATCCTGTAGATGATCCTAAGAATAAGGAGTTCTATGATTCGCATCCGGAAATAGATGCTAATGAGACTATAGAAATGATTAATTCTAACTTTCATATAACTTCAGGAAGAAAGATGAAGAGGGCATTTATCTATGATAAAAAAATAATTCAGGATAATCGTTCACTCTTTAGACGGATGGAATCTTTTGAAAAATCTGAGACATTATTTGCATATTCCTGTATAGTCAGATCCATTATATATTCGAACTGTGTTAAATGGGAACTATCTGCATATGAAAATACAAATGTTGGCGGATGTATAACATATGGTGAGATAGTGAATGATGATGGATATAACAGATTCGTAAATGGAACATTTGCTGTTACAGCTATAGGAGAAAGCACTGCGAATCAGGATTTTAATCCTTATACGTTTTTATATACAGAAACGCTTGCAGATGATAATGGCGAATTGCTTAATTATCTGACTAGCGTAGAGAAGAGTCTGGAAATAAATAAAGAAAGTATATCTGCTGAGTCTATGAAGACTTTTGTACGAGATTGTGAGTATAAGCTTTTATATGCTGATAAATACGGTATTCCGAATATTGCAGCTATGAATCTTGATATGAAGCTAAAGGGTGTAGACAGGATATGTATTATAGATGTATCAGATATATCCAGTATGAAGTCTGTTTTCTCAGAACAGCTCGTACAGCTTACATATAAGAATTATATATCCAAGTGCGAGAAATATGTCCAGACAAAAAACTATCATATGTATATTTTGAGAGACTGGAGAATTGCCGTAGGTGCTGAATCATATATGGTATCACTTTCAAAATTCGCTAAAGACATGGAAGAATTGCAGCGTGTTTTGTTTGATAATGAAGAGGATTACATAGCTATAGTACCTACATTTTCAGTTATGGATAACTGTAATAATGAGAATTTTTCAAATGCATTTAACTCTTCCAGAGTAAGGATGTGGCAGAAAAATATGCAGTTCTATGTTAGTGATGCAATGGATAACCAGCTGGATGAAGAGGCAATTCGTGACAGATATCATATGGTAAATGTAATCAATTATGCTATTGCTAATAATAAGGTTATTCCTCAGTATCAGGGCATATATGATAACAATTCGGGAGTGATACATCATTATGAGGCACTTATGAGGCTTGAAGATGAGAATGGTATCTTGTATTATCCGAATACATTTCTTGATGTAGCCAGAACATATGGACTACTCTATGATGGAATATCCATGCAGATGATAAAGAAGGTATTTGATAAATTCAAGGATTCTGAGACGATTAGTGTCAGCGTCAATTTGGGAATAAGGGATATTCGAAATAAGGAAATGACGGATTATCTGTATGATTTTCTGTCGGTAGCTAAATATCCTGAGAATTTTATCTTTGAGCTACTCGAAAATGAGGATATAGATGATTACAATCTTATGGTTGAATTCGTTGATAAGATTCATGAGCTGGGAGCTAAGATAGCAATCGATGATTTTGGAAGTGGATTTTCAAATCTTCAGCATATAATTAATCTCCAGTCTGATATAGTTAAGATAGACGGTTCAATTATAAAAAACTGCTGTATTAATTCCAGTGCAGAAAATCTTATAGCACTGATTTCAGCATGGAAAAGTTTATCAAATAGCGATATTGATATAATAGCTGAATATGTAGAGAATGAAGAGATACAGAAAAAGCTTATGAGCTATAGTATAGATTTTTCACAGGGATATTACTTTGCAAAACCTGTGACAGAAATAGATATATAAAGCGCCTTCAATAAGGATAAATAGAATGAGAGATAATTCAGATAACGAAATCTTAATAGGACTTATAGTTGGAGGAATATCGAATGAGTTTTCAAAGTCTGTAGTAAAGGGTATTACCAGCTCCATTCCCAAGAATAGTAATATCAGACTTGCTATACTTCCGGGAGAACTTATGCAGGAAAATTTCCAGGGTGAAACTGTGTCACAGCATAATTTCATGTTTAACAGTGTGTATAACCTTGGAAAGATATGTAAAATGGATGGCATCATCATAGCTATGGGAAGTATAGGCTGGGCTCTTAATGATGAACAGATAAAAGAATTTCTGAACAGATATGCTGATATTCCAAGTGTTCTTATTGCGTCTGATTATGAAGAATATACCACTGTTAATTATGATAATAAAATGGGTATAAATGAATCGATAGAGGCTCTGGTTGGAGTATATGGAATAACTTCTATTGGCATGATAGGTGGATATAAGGAAAATGTGGACTCCAACAGGCGTAAGGATATATTCATAGAATGTCTTGAGCGAAATGGTATAGAGTATAATGAGAAACTATATGTTCCGTCTGATATGTCAGAGAATACCGATGAAGCGGCAGCGCTTCTCCTAAATCAGAATCCGGATCTTAAAGCTGTGTTCTGTGTTAACGACGCATCTGCTGTAGGACTATATAGAGAAATGAAGAGACGCAGAATTGTTCCGGGTGAGGATATTCTGGTATTTGGTTTTGATAATACAAGGATGGCTGCAGAGATGACACCGCCATTATCATCAATTGGTTCGTCTTCGGTCACATTGGGACAGAAATCTCTTGAACTTCTGCTTAGAAAGATAAATGGGGAAAAAGTAGATTCGGAGCTTATTCCAACCCGACTATATGGAAGAGAATCGCTCAAGTATGACAAGTATGAGTATTCTTTAAGTAATCTTATTAATATCGATGAAGAGATTATAAATAGAATGTTTGATGACTGCTTCTACAGATATGATACAGAATACAACAAAGATAGCATCAACCTGAAAAGACTCTTTTATGAAATAATAAATAGGATATTTAAAGGAATCAAGAGAAGATATATCGGAGTAGATGAGTTTAATGAAATAGGACATCTGATAGATATATTCTTTAGTAGTGGGGCAATGGACTATACTGATGTATGGAAATTCCTTAAAAGCGTGACTGTACTTCAGAATGGAATTAATAAGACTCTTCGGGGAAGAGAAAATTCTTTTGTAAACAGACTGTTCCTGAGGATGAAGGATGATGCATTATTATCACTTTCGGAATCAAGAATAAAAGAAAATGAAGAAAATGAAATAGCAAGAGAATCCCTTCGAAAGTTTATTATAAAGGGGATGAACTATGCGGGGGATAAAGCTCTTACCAAAAACGATATAATCAGTTCGCTTGCAACTCTTGGTCTTAATAATGCAGCATTCTATATGTTTGATGAACCGATAACTATGGATGACCTTGAAAGACAACAGTACCCGGATTATATTTATCTGATAAGTGTTATAAAATCAGGAAATATTTATGTGATACCTGAGTCGAAGAGAAAAAGGTTCATGTCGGATATATTTATTCAACGAGAAATTAAGATATATAATAAAATATTTGTTACATTTCCTCTTTTCTACGAGAAACTATTCTATGGACTTCTTCTTTGTGAACTTAATGAAGATGTATTCAGCAGAGGAGAACTGATTGCCAGTCAGTTAGGTATGATGGTCCATATGATAAAGATATCATAAAAACAGCTCGCCGTTGCGAGCTGTTTTTGAGTTGAATCTGTTACAGCATATGAGCTCTGATTTCTTCACCGCTGAGTGGTGACAGAAGAGCAGGAGCTATGTCGAATACTGTTTTAGCGCCTGAGTTACCATCCTGGTTCAGTCTATATGCTGCTCTTGCATAAGCAGTGAGAACGGAACCTGTAAATTCTGGATTGGAATCAAGCTTAAGACTATATTCAATAACATGAGTTTTGTTACCGTTATCAGTAGTTCCTGTATATATAACAGAGCCTCCGTGTGGAAGACCACTATGGTCTTTTTTCATTTCTTCTTCTGTTATAAAGTTAACAGTTGTATCATAATCAGCAAAATAGTTAGGCATAGTAACTATTTCTTTCTCTATACGTTCTTTGTCTGCACCTTCTTCGGCTACAACATAGCATACTCTTGTGTGCTTGTCTCTTGTAGTGAGTTCTGGGTTCTTTCCGCTTCTGACAGCCTCAAGTGCTTCAGGAACAGGTACAGTATACTGTCTTGCATCAACTACTCCATCAATTCTTCTGATAGCATCGGAATGTCCCTGACTTACTCCCTTGCCCCAGAATGTATAAGCACTTCCGCCAGGAAGAACTGACTCAGAATATAGACGATTCAGTGAGAACATACCAGGATCCCATCCGCATGATATAATTCCTATCTTACCGGCAGCTTTTGCAGCTTTATCTACATTTGCAAAATGTACCGGGATGTTTGCGTGTGTATCAAAGGAATCTATTACATTAAACATTGCAGCGTATTTTGGAGTCATCTCAGGAAGATCAGTTGCGCTTCCTCCGCATATGATTAAAACATCAATAGCATCCTTCATATTTTCGAGCTCATTTACATGGTAGGCTTTTGCCCCGGAATCTATGCTCACATTTGCAGGATCACGTCTTGTGAATACTCCTACAAGTTCCATATCTGAACAAACATTAACTGCCTTTTCAACTCCACGGCCAAGATTTCCGTAGCCGAGGATACCGATTCTTATACTCATTTTATATCTCCTTTCATTAGTGACACGAGAAGATCATCCAGTAATAAAATGTCTGGTAAATCGTCTCTAACAAAACATTAGAAGTATATTATATCAGGAAGATAATTACAATGAAAAAAACAAAAAAA
>DOVG01000028.1 GCA_003520205.1 Lachnospiraceae bacterium | reverse complement strand
AAGTTTTAGTCTCTCAAATGATTTTCAATAAAATTAATATTCTCCACGAGTATTCTTTCTGTTTCAGGAGTTCTTGTCCCCATGGTCGCATAAGCGTGAAATGCGCCTTTCATCTGCACCATCTTGACAGGAGTCCCTGCTTCTTTGCATTTTTTATATATTGCCATAGAATCAGCAAAAAGCGTTTCATTATAATCACAAGTCAGAAAAACCGGTGGAAAATTATTATAATCTCCATAAACCGGAGACACATATGGATTTGCCGGATCCGAACTGCCTACATAGGCTATTCTCATAGGCTTTATAAAGCCGGCTTTCACTGTAAAATCATCTATCTCATGCACTGATCTATCCAGTATTCCTGTAAAATCAACCAACGGGCTATGGGCTATAACTGCCGCTATGCTTCTTCTCCCCCGGTCCCTGGCTTTAAGAGCAAGCGCAAGACTTAAATTTCCTCCAGCACTCTCTCCTGCCAGAACTAACTTGGAATTTGGATACTTCTTTCTAATAGTACGAAATATATTGTAGCAGTCGTCTATTCCGTCAGGAAATGTACTTTCCGGCGACAGTCTGTATTCAGCCGAAATAACTCTGTAACCGGAATAAAGAGCAAGCGCTGAACAATACGCCCTTGATGCAGATGCACAGCCTGAGACAAAGCCACCTCCATGTATGTACAGAATAACTACATCATCCTTTACATTTTCAGGAAGAAGCAGTTCCGACACTGTTCCGCCTATCGGAACTCTGTACCCTTTCACGCCCTTTTCCTTCGGTAGAAATGTATAGCTGACATTTGGTATGATGCGTGCCTTTGACCAGTCTACCGTAAGCATATTTTCATCAAATTCTCTGCCCTTTGTAAGAAGTCTGACTACATTTTTACATTTGGCCATTTCTTTACTTGAAGCCGTTCTGATAGCTATAGACATACGCCCTCCTTACAGTTTTGCTCCTATACCTTCTTAACCAAAAGCTCTACTGTAAATCCATTATCATTATAGTATTCCATACCTCCACCCTGCTTCTCCATATATGTTTTAACCAGATGGAGTCCAAGTCCGTAACCATTCTTATCCACGGACTTTTTTCCTCGATAATACTTCTCTGTAATAAGCGGCAGTTCCTCATCATCTACCCCGGGACCGCTATCGCTAATTCTAATTCTTATAAATCTTATAAGTTTTCCATTGTTATCATATAAAGCCTCCGTCTCCGCAAAGCTTACATGTATATCAGTACCTGCGTACTTATATGAATTACCTACTATATTGTCAATAACCTGTTCCATTCTGAGACTATCCATATATACCAGACATTCAGGTATATGATTGTCCATTATAATCCTGCCATAATTCTTTAGACGAAGGAAATACTCCTCTATCATTTTCGAATCTCTTTCGGATACATTTACGCTAAGCTCATCCACTTCTTCCATAGTAACATGGAATACATTCTGGACCAACTGATTTATTGTTTCAGCCTTCTCTGCTATATAACCAACCTTCTCCTGCATGTCTCCCACGAATTTATTATCGTCTGAATCCTTCGACTGTCCGGCTCTCTTGATTAGATTTACATCCATAACCTCACAAGTCGCTTTTATGGTAGCCACAGGAGTCTTTATATCATGACTTATTTCACCAACGAGTTCTCTTTTCGCCTTCTCAGCCTCAGCCTCTCTCTTACGTGATTTGATAAGTTCTTCTCTCATCTGGTCAAAACTCTCAGTAAAATTACCAAAGAGATTCGCCCTCCTCATAGGAAGAGTCACATCGAGATTACCCTTTGCAACCTCACCAGAAAAGCTCTCAAACTCACGTATAGGACGTGCTATTGTGATATAAATATATATTATAAATAAATATCCGTCCACAAGAATGATAATCCACATAATTATCATCGAATTAAGAAGAGTCTTTTCTTTATTCTCATAGATATTGTTCAGATCATCCCATGCAATCTTACCTATTATCTCTCCATTCGGAGCAAAATCAAGCACCAGTGCTCCCTCAGTATAGAACCTGGTTAACTCTGCTTCAACCAGATCAGTTGTCAGAATAATCGAACAATTGTACTTCCTCTCCAGATCATCAATAGTCATTCCAAAGTTATAATCATCATTTATCTGATGTACCATTCTGTTATATTCAGTTATATCTCTACCCTTAAAATCCGTATTTTTATTTATATACAGCATAATAGCATATGCCATAATCATAACTATAGTAAATAAAAGGGCTAACTTTATAATCTGTTTCATATCTTTTCTTTCAGATTTCCAGGATATATCCCGTCCCCCACACTGTTTTTATCATCTTCGGATTATTAGGGTCTTCTTCCAGCTTTTCTCTTAGCTTTCTGATATGAACATTCAGAGTTCCATCAGTAAAAAATGTATCTCCCCAAACCTCTTCAAAAAGTGTATTTTTCTGAACTATAGTATTCTTATGATCATATAAGCATTTTAAGAGTGCAAATTCTTTAGCTTTAAGACTAATCTTCTCACCCTTATATATAACAGACATCGTTGGAGCATCAAGCCTTAATATGTCACTCTCATTCTGCGAAGTAACAGAACTATTATCTGTATTATCTGCCGTTACATTTCCCGCTCCAGCAGAGCCTAGTTGCTGCATTCTTCTGAGATTCGCCTTGACCTTTGCCAGAAGGATTGATAGACTGTATGGCTTCTTTATATAATCATCTCCACCTATACTTAGAGCTATCAGAACATCATCATCACTCTGTCTGGCACTTATAAAAAGTATGGGCGCTACATTATCTTCTCTGATTTTCTTACATACCTCAAATCCCGAACCATCTCCCAGATTAATATCCAGCAAAATTAATTCTACGGTATTCTTTTTTAAGAAATCATAGCATGCCTCTGCACTTTCAACATATGCAGCAGTAACATCAAACATTTGAAAATATTCTGCCGTCATTCTGGCAAGCTC
>DOVG01000276.1 GCA_003520205.1 Lachnospiraceae bacterium | reverse complement strand
GATATATGGATTATCTTGCTTCAGAAGGTCATGCACTTGAGAAGGATATAACAGACTGTCATCTGGAGTACAGTGCCCACCTTTTCCCACACAGGGTAAATGGAGAAGGACATTTCGTATCATTAATTCATAAGAAGGATAATCATGAAAATGATCATATTTCTGGAAGAAGTGGTGGATTTGTATCTGATTATAATATAAAAAATTCAAAGCTTCCTGAAGAGGTCTCTGAATTCTTTAGTCATATATCTGGCTCATGTGAGGCTCTTGATATTTCCAGAATAGAACAAAGTGGCGACAAGCTTTTTCTTATCCCGGAAGATGCACCGGATACTAGAGGTCTTCGTACAATGAGAACCGGTGTATATCTAGGAGAAATCAAAAAGAAGAGATTTGAGCCAAGTCAAAGTCTTCCAATGCTTCTTAAAGCTGATGATTTTGATAATGTACTAAGACTTTTACCGGATAGTAGTGAAGTATATAAGTATTTAAGAGGCGAGACTCTTGAAGTAGATGATAATGATTTGAAGGATGGATGGGTACTTGTAACAGTACTTGACTATCCTCTTGGTTTTGCCAAGAATATTCGCGGAACTTTAAAGAATAAGTATCTTCCTGGATGGAGAATGACTTCATGAAAATAGATAACTCAACGTATAAGGCTATAAAGAAAGAAAAGAAACTAAAGAGTCGTAAACCTTCTCCTCTTGATATGGCTGAGCTTGGAAGCTATGGGCGTATCAAAAAGAAGAGAAATATAAGATTATTTATGGTTTTATTTCTTCTCGCTATCATTGTTGCCGATGTTATTTTCAGCGTAGTTATGTTTCATACAAGAAAGACTTGGTTCATAATTATAGCCTGTGTGCTGTCAATTCCATTTGCAAGAAATCTAATTGATTTTGTTATGTGCCTCAGGTGTAAACCACTTGATAAAAAAACTTATGAAGAAGTAAATACTATATCTCAGGATACAGGACGTAAGATTATATACGACATCCCTATTACGGACGAGGATGGTCTGGTATTTGTTCCTGCTGTCTGTGTATATAATAATAATATAATTGCTTTTACTCCTGATGAATCAGATGTTAAGAAAAGAGAGAAAATCAAGAAATATATAGCTCTTGTAAATGAATCAGAAGATAGTAAATGCAGAATAACCGTTACAGATAATATAAATACTTTTAAAAAGGAAATATCCAGAATAAAAGATTCGGAGGGCGGATCAAAGGCCTCCGATGAACAGTTAATGGACAGGCTATATGCCATAGGATTCTGACATATGCAGGAAATTGTCATAACAAAAAATGAAGAGGGCTATAAGTTAAAGAAACTATGTAAGAATTATCTTAGTGAAGCGCCTGATTCATTTATATATAAAATGCTTCGTAAAAAGAATATCAAGCTTAATGGTAAGAAAGCTGACGGTTCAGAGATTCTTGAAAAGGGCGATATAGTTAACTTCTATCTGAGTGATGAAACTATTCAGAGCTTTCAGAAAAGCGGCGTTACAAATAACCGGGAAAAAGTATCCTCTGTCCGGGCTGAAGATATTATATACGAAGATGAAGATATTATTATTGTTAATAAACCTTCCGGTATTTTATCTCAGAAGTCTAAAGCAGATGATATATCCATCAACGAGATGATACTTCAGTATCTTTTAGATAATGGTAAAATAAATAACGAAAGTCTTATGACCTTTAAACCATCTGTCTGCAACAGACTTGATAGAAATACTTCGGGGCTTATACTTGCAGGTAAAACTCCAGCCGGAAGTAAGTATCTGTCACAGATAATCAAGAATAGAAGTATACGCAAATACTATCAGGCAGTAGTCAAAGGGCAGGCTAAACTAAAAGGAATATATAAGGCTCATCTGACGAAGGACGAGAATAATAATCAGGTAGACATTTCTGATAAAGGTTTTATTATTGAAACCGGATTTGAAGTTCTGGAATATAATAAAGAATTAGACATTACCTATCTTCGTGTTGAACTTATAACCGGTAAGAGTCATCAGATAAGAGCACATCTGGCTCATCTGGGATATCCTATTATAGGTGATACCAAGTATGGAAATAAGAATACAAATGAATATTTCAGAAAGAATTATAAGATAAAATCCCAGATGCTTACTGCCTATGAGGTTATATTTCCTCATTTTGATGTTTCAGAAGATACCTGCGAAGATGCTATAGCAAAGGTAGCCAGAAGATTAAGCGGGAAAAATGTAAATATAAATAAGTATCTGGAAAGGATATAGAATGGCTACATGGAAAACTAGAGGGTTGAGAGGCTCAGCCTTTGAAAGTCTGATAAATAGCACTAATGAATACTATAGAAGTAAAGGTCTTGCTCTGGTTCAGAAGATTCCTACTCCTATCACACCTCTTAAATTTGATAGTTCCAGGAAGCTTATTACAGAGGCTTACTTCGAGAAAGATTCGACTGTTGATTATATAGGAGTTGTTCAGGAGATTCCTGTATGCTTTGATGCCAAAGAATGCAGAACAGATACATTTTCTCTCCAGAATATACATGATCATCAGTTTAAATTTATGAGTGAATTTGAAGAGCAGGGCGGTGTTGCATTTATACTTATTCTTTTTACTGAAAGAAATGATATGTACTACTTGCGATTTAAGGAATTAAGAGAGTATATAGAACGTGTCGACAGAGACGGACACGCTAAGAATTTTAAATATAACGAGCTGGATGATGATTATTTCATTAAGTCAAATGGACCGGCAATAGTACCTTATCTGGAAGGTCTAAACACAGATCTTGCAGAAAGGGAGGAAGCATAAATAACAGGAGAAATAACTATGTTTGAATTTTATAGGGTTGCGGCATGTGTGCCAAAGGTTAAACCCGGAGATGTTGATTATAATGTAAATAAAATAATAGAGCAGCTGAGCGAAGCTTATGAACTTGGACCAGCTATCATAGCATTTCCTGAATTATCAGTAACAGGATACAGTTGTCAGGATCTTTTCTTTCAGCAGCCACTTATCGATGCAGCAAAGAAAGGTATAAGCGCTATACTTGCTGCAACCTACGATAGAAGTGAAGCTATAATAGTAGGTGCTCCTGTAAGTCTTAATAACAGACTATACAATGGTGCTTTTGTTATGACTAAAGGTAAGCTTCTTGGTATATCTATCAAGACATTTATACCGGAACATAATGAATTCTATGAAAAGAGATGGTTTAGTTCTGCCGCAGATCTGGATATAAATCAGATAAGCTTTTCTGATCTCGGAATTGATTCTGATCAGGAATATGATTATGAAATACCTGTGGGTAACAATATCATCTATGATCTTGGAAATGATATTAAGATTGGTGTGGAGATATGTGAAGACCTGTGGACTCCGATATCGCCATCCAGCTTCCTTGCACTCGGCGGAGCTGAGCTTATTGTTAATATATCTGCCAGCAATGAGACGATTGCAAAAAGAGAGTATCGTAAACAGCTTGTTAAACAGCAATCTGCATCACTTCTTTGTGATTATCTGTATGTTTCAGCCGGTTCTTCAGAATCAACTCAGGATCTTATATTCTCAGGACATTCTATATTTGCAGAAAATGGTGCTTTAATAAATGAGAATCATCATTTCATCGATAAGGATTATATACTTATAGCTGATACAGATCTTGGTAAGATAAGACATGAACGTATAACTTCTTCTACATTTGCTGATACCAGAGCTATGTTCAGAGACAGAATAAGCGACCTTGTGTCTGTTAAAGTGAGTGACGCTGTACTTCCTGAGTCGGATGGTGAATATTTGATTGTATCCAAAAAGCCATTCATCCCATCATCTAAGCTAAAGCGTGTCAAGAGATGTAATGAGATATTCGATATGCAGGTGGGCGGACTTGTAAAAAGACTTGAGATAACTGGTGCAAAGCCTGTAGTTGGTGTATCCGGTGGTATGGATTCTACACTTACACTTCTTGTTGCGGCAAAGGCTCTTAAGTCACTTGGTCGTGATCCTAAAGATCTTGTTGCAATAACTATGCCAGCCTTCGGTACATCTGACAGAACCTTTAATAATTCGCTTGAGCTTATTAAGGCTCTTGGTACAGAACCAGTTATTATAGATATCAAAGATGCATGTATACAGCATTTGAAGGATCTGAACCATCCTCTTGATCAAAAGGATATAACCTATGAGAACACTCAGGCGCGTGAAAGAACACAGGTTCTTATGGACTACGCTAATAAGGTGAATGGTCTTGTTGTAGGTACAGGTGATCTGTCCGAGCTTGCTCTTGGCTGGTGTAC
>DOVG01000182.1 GCA_003520205.1 Lachnospiraceae bacterium | reverse complement strand
GATAAAAAAGCATTACAGTATTATGGCAAATATGGTTTTGTTAAATCGAAGGGTGACTGTAACGTTCAGGCGGCTACATTTACACTTATGGCTGAGGTACTTGGTTATGATGCAACCTTTGTAAGAGGTCTGGTGCCACAGGCACTTAAAAATGGTAAGCCGGCTAAATTTGGTGCACATTCATGGGTAACTATCAAAATGGGAAAGAAGAAATATGTATTTGATCCAAATTTTGAAAAAACTCATAAGGCAGGATGGAAATTCAAATATAAAGCTAAGAAGCATTACAGATATTTTACTAAAAAGAAGAAAGAGATTAAAAAATAATAAAGCAGGTGAAACTAATGAAAAACAGTAAGTATAAAAGTCTGATTCTTGTATCGGTGTTAGCAGCAGGAATGGGTCTGTCAGGATGTGGAGGAACTGTCTCACAGGATAATACTGAGACAACAGAGGTGGCAGCAGTCACGGAAGCTGATACACAGAAGCAGGAAAGTACTGCTAGTGAGGAAACTAGTGAAGCAACTTCTGAGGCTATATCAGAGGAAGCAACAACCGAAAAGAAAGAAGAAAAGGAAGTGACAACTGAAGAAGTAAAAGCAGTTACTATGTATACTACAGTTGACTTAACCCTGCGTAAGGAAGCTTCCAAAGAGTCAGAGGATTTGGGCGTAGTTGCTATAGGAAGTATGGTTCAGGCATATGAAGAGTCTGGGGATTATATAAAAGTAACATTTGATGGTAAAGAGGGATATGTACTTAAGAGCTGTGTAACAGAAAGTAAGGAAGAAGCAGATCAGGCAGTAGAAGCGGCAAGAGAAGCCGAGGCTGCAGCCGCTACTGCAGCCGCTGAAGAAGCTGAATCATCTTCAGATGACAGTTCATCGAAAGAAGAATCCAAAAAGAAGAAAAAGAAAGATAAAGAATGCTTAGATGATGGACTGCTAAATTAAAGATATACAAAACTATATAGATTGTTGGAGTGATCGTATTATGAAAAGAATTAGAATTATTGCAGCAGTTTTAGTTTTATTTATGTCTATATCATGCATAGGGAATGTAAGTATTTCTGGGAACAATTGTTCTACAGTTCAAGCCAGAAGTTCTAAAACAAAGAGTTCCAAAAGCTCAAAATCCAAAAAGTCCCAAAAGGTCAAAAAGGGTTGGTATATGAGCAAGAAGGGCCGCGTGTACTACTATGATGACAAGGGCAAAATGGTTAAAAGCAGTATCAAGAAGATAAATAATAAGTATTACTTCTTTGATAAAAAAGGAAAACAGCATGTTGGCTGGATAAAGGCAGGAAAATACTATTATTATTTCAATATAGCTGCTAAGAAAAAAGGCTATATGATAAAGAATAAAACAATTAATGGAATAAAGCTTGATTCTAAAGGAAGAGCTGTGTCAAATAAGGATAAAGCACGTCTTCTGGCAAGAGCTAATTCTCTGGCATTTTCAGTTACTAACTTCAAGATGAGCCAGAGGGAAAAGAATAAAGCGGTATTCTTATATATTCGAAATAATACTGATTGGCGGAATCTGACTGGTTTCAGATCAGATCTGGATGACTGGGCAAAATACTATGCGCAGTATGCTATATTCAAGGGATATGGAGATTGTTACTGTGGAGGCTGTGGATTCGCATACATGGCTACAGCAGTTGGAGCAAAGAAGGTTTATGCTGTGTCATCAGGTGGTCATGGATGGGCTAAGATAGGTGATACTTATTATGATCCAAACTGGTCATGGGCAATGAAAAATGTGGACGATTATTTTGATTGTCCGGAGTCTCTTAGTGGTCATAATGGACGTCCCGACTGGGCTGGTTCAGGGGCATATGTAACAAGAGTAGATTAGGCGGAAGTTAGAACGTTAATTTGATAAGAAGGGTGTAATGTAGAAAAAGGAATATAGGGTATAGGCATGGATGATCTGTCAAGAGAGGAAATAATAAAAGAGCTTAATCGCCGGAATCGCGAGAAGAAGGAAGCGAGAGAGAAGCAGATACGTAAGATGAAACAGTTGATTATGATAGTCGCTGTGCTTCTTGTTGCTGTTATAGGAACGATAGTAGTTTTGGCGAAAAAGGCTTCAAATAAAACAGAAAAAATAAAGTCGAAGACAGAAAATGTAACTGATGCAGAGCTTGTAAGTACAGAGGAAACTACATCAGCTGCTCCTAAAATCGAGATGATTGATGATGCGTCTGCATCAGATGCTGTTTCAGATGACTTTGAAATCAGAATGAATTTTGTGGGGGATTGCTGTATGGCAACAGACCTGCAGGATGCAAGTGAAGGAACACTTCTCTGGTATGAACAGAATTATCCTACGTCTTATTTCTTTGATGGAGTGAGAAGTGTATTTGAAGCTGATGATTTCACAGTTGCTAATTGTGAGAATGTTTTCTCGGATAGTGATGTTCCTCCACGTGATAAAGGAGATGAGATAGCATACTGGTTCAAAGCTCCTACGCGTTTTGCAAAGGTTTTTTCTGATAATTCTATAGAAGCAGTTACGATAAATAATAATCACACAGAGGATTATGGAGAAGAAGATTTTGAGGATACTAAGAAGGCGCTTGATGCTGCCGGCGTTGACTGGGGCTTCAGAGATAAGATTATATATTATGAAAAGGGCGGCTATAAGATAGGTGTGGTATGCGTATCCTATTATGATTATGATGAGGCAGAAAGAATACTTCCATGGCTGGAAATAGCTAAAGAGAATTCAGATTTTCAGATTATATTCTTCCATGGTGGTACAGAACATGTGTTTGAAGTAGAAGAATGGAAGGTTGATGCATGTCATCTTATGATAGATAACGGTGCAGATCTGGTGCTCGGTTCTCATCCGCATGTTATTCAGAGAAGAGAAAAGTATAATGGAGCGGATATAGTTTATTCGCTTGGTAACTTCTGTTTTGGTGGAAACACTGCACCGGAGCCTAACAGGACTATTATCTATGGTTATACACTTAAGCTTCATAAAAACGGTGATAAGGTTGAACTGGTTAATAGAGAAGAAAATATAATCCCTTGTTATGTATATACTGGTGAGTATAACAACTGGCAGCCTGCTATAATAGAAGATGAAGATATTAAGCAGGAAGTAATAGATTATATGAATGGAGAATTGACCGAGATTTAACAGAGAATTAACAGGTGGGGGAAATCATGTCACAAGGAATATTTATTACGATGGAAGGACCTGATGGTTCAGGTAAATCAACACAGATAGAGCTTCTGAAGCAGTATCTTGAAAAAGAAGGATTTAATGTTCTCATTACCCGGGAACCGGGTGGTACCGCTATCAGTGAAGCAATCAGAGAGATAATCCTGAATAAGGATTTTACAGAAATGTCTCCTGTTACAGAGATGCTTCTTTATGCAAGCGCACGAGCTCAGCTGATACATGAGGTTGTAGGACCTGCACTGGAGAAGGGACAGGCTGTAATCAGTGATAGATTTGTTGATTCTTCACTGGTATATCAGGGGATAGCAAGAGGACTTGGTGTAGAAAAGGTTTATGAAGTAAATAAGAATGCTATAGGTAAGTATATGCCTGATGTTACATTTCTTCTTGACCTGCCGGCAGAGGAAGGCATTAAGAGAAAGAAAGGGCAGAAGGAACTCGACCGAATGGAGATGGAAGGCATAGAGTTTCATATGAAAGTAGCACAGGGATATCGCGACATGGCAGATAGATTTCCAGATAGAATAAAAGTAGTAGATGCTACGCAACCGATACAGGATATAAGCAATTTGATTATAAATGAGGTTAGTGATATACTATCTAGTACATCGTTTTTGATCTAGTTATTTACAAAGCGTTGTACGAATAGTTTATGCTCAGGAAAGGAGGCCGACATGGATTTTAATAAGATAATAGGACATGAAGATATAATTAGTCGACTTAGGAGCAGCATAGAGACTGACAGAGTTGGACATGCCTATATATTTGCAGGAGAAGGAGGCAGTGGAAGATCAACACTTGCTTATTGTTTTGCAAAGGCACTTCAATGTGAGTCTGACAGTTCTGAGTCCTGTGATACATGTAAGTCCTGTAAACAGGCAGAAAGCGGCAATCATCCTGACATAATATATCTGACACATGAGAAGATAGGAACTATATCAGTAGATGAGATAAGAGAGCAGATAGTTAGTTCTATGCAGATAAAGCCATACAGCAGCAGATATAAGATATATATTATTAAGGATGCTGAGAAGATGACCGAGGAAGCGCAGAATGCTCTTCTGAAGACTATAGAAGAACCACCTGAGTATGGAATAGTTATAATAATTACTTCAGATGAAGAGAAGCTGCTTCAGACTATCAGATCCAGGTGTATAACTTATACCACTAAGCCTGTTAAGGAAAAGGATATACATGATTTTCTGATATCAAACTATGGCATCGATGAGAAGAGAGCTACATTTGCTATAGAGTATTCCGGAGGTAATCTTGGCAAGGCTATACTGTTAGCTACGAATGAAGAGTATGAACAGCTTATCAGATCAGTCATATATCTTGAAACAAATATATTTGAGATGGATATGGAAGAGATAGCTGATACCATAAAGCAGTCCACAGGTTTCAAGCTGAATATTAATGATTACCTGGATCTTATGATGATGTGGTACAGAGATATTCTTGTGCTGAAGGTTACCGGAAGTCCGGACAAGATACTCTTTAAGGAACAGTATCTGACTATCAGAGAACAGTCTAATTATCTGTCATTTAATGAGTTGGAAAGCAAACAGAAGGCTATAATTTCTGCTAAGGAAAGAATAAATGCCAATGCTAAGATGGAGGACATTATGCGCCTTCTGATCCTTACATTAAAGCAGAAGTAAAATATTAAAGTGTTATTTCTCATGTGGTGAGAATTAATTACAACAAGGAGTTACAGTATATATGAAGGAAGTTATAGGCATCAGATTCAGGCCTAATGGCAAGATTTATTATTTTGATCCGATGGATTTTCATGTTCAGGCTGGCGATGATGTAATAGTTGAAACAGCACGTGGTGTTGAGTATGGAAAATGTGTTCTGGGAAGAAGACAGATAGATGATACAAAGAGAATCTCAGGTCTGAAGCCAATCATCAGAATAGCGAATGATGCTGATAAAAAGAAATATGAAGATAACAAAGTTAAGTCTAAGCAGGCATATGAGAGTTGTCTGAAGAAGATTCAAGAGCATGGACTCAAGATGAAGCTTATAGCTGCAGAGTATACATTTGATAACAGTAAAGTCCTTTTCTACTTCACTGCAGATGGAAGAGTTGATTTTAGAGAGCTTGTCAGAGATCTTGCTTCGGTTTTCAGAACAAGAATAGAGCTGAGACAGATAGGTGTTAGAGATGAAGCTAAAATATCCGGTGGAATAGGAATGTGTGGTAGAGAGCTTTGCTGCAACAAGTATCTCTCAGAATTCATTCCGGTTTCTATCAAAATGGCGAAGGAGCAGAGCCTGTCCCTTAATCCGACAAAAATATCGGGA
>DOVG01000077.1 GCA_003520205.1 Lachnospiraceae bacterium | reverse complement strand
CTTCAGTTAGATGAGAAACACATCGTTAAGAAGGAAAGACTGCATCCTGGAAAAATGCTTCTTGTAGATACGAGAGAAGGCAGGATATTCAGTGATGAAGAGATAAAAGAAAAATATGCACATAAGCAGCCTTTTGGTGAATGGCTTGATATGAGTCTTATAGAGCTCCATGATATCAAGATTCCAAATGAAAAGGTTCCTGCAATCACAGGTGAGGAAAGAAAGAAACTGCAGAAAGCATTTGGATATACATATGAGAATTATCATGACGGTATCCTTAGTATGGCGCTTAATAGTACGGAGCAAATAGGTTCAATGGGCGTTGATACTCCGGTGGCAGCTCTTTCAAAAGAAAGTCAGCCTCTTTTCTATTATTTCAAACAGCTGTTTGCACAGGTTACTAATCCTCCTATCGATGCAGAAAGAGAGAAGATAGTTACTTCCAGAACTGTATATGTAGGAAAAAATGGTAATCTTCTTGAAGAAAAGCCGGAGAACTGTCATGTTCTGAAAATACATAATCCTATACTTACAGACCTGGATATGCTGAAAATCCAGCATTTGGACAGAGATGGAATTAAGGCTGAAAAGGTTTCCCTTCTTTATTACAAAAGTACTCCGATGAAGAGAGTGCTGGATCATCTGTTTGTTGAGGTTGATAAGGCTTACAGAGATGGAACGACCATACTTATTCTTTCAGACAGAGGAGTGGATGAAAATCATGTAGCTATTCCTTCACTTCTTGCAGTTTCTGCAGTTCATAAACATTTGGTAGAGACAAAGAAATGTACTGCAATGTCGCTCATACTGGAATCAGGAGAGCCAAGAGAAGTTCACCATTTTGCAACACTACTTGGCTATGGTGCTTCGGCAGTAAATCCATATCTCGCACATAGTACTATTCAGGAACTTATAGATGACGGTCTTCTGGATAAAGACTATTATGCGGCAGTTGAAGATTATGACAGTGCAGTTCTTAGTGGAATAGTTAAGATTGCTTCTAAGATGGGAATATCAACTATTCAGTCATATCAGGGCAGCAAAATATTTGAAGCTATAGGCATATCAGAAAATGTAATAAATGAATACTTCCCGGGAACAGTCAGCAGAGTTGGTGGTATTACTCTGGAAGATATAGCGGCAAAGCAGGATGCACAGCATAGTCGTGCTTTTGATCCGCTTGGACGTCCTGTCAACCTGGAGCTTGAAGCAGTAGGACGTCATAAGTTCAGAAGTCAGGGAGAAAACCACAGATATAATCCACAGACTATACATATGCTTCAGATGGCTACCAGAGAAGGAGATTATGATAAGTTCAAACAATATACCCGGATGGTAGATAATGAAAAGACCGGATATCTGAGAAGCCTTATGGATTTTAATTTCCCGGAGAAGGGAATATCCATAGACGAAGTTGAAAGTGAAGAATCAATCGTTCGCAGGTTCAAAACCGGAGCAATGTCCTATGGTTCTATCTCGGAAGAGGCACATCAGACTCTGGCAATAGCTATGAATCACCTTCATGGTAAATCTAATAGTGGTGAAGGTGGTGAAAGTGATGAAAGAATCGCTACATCAGGCACAGAGAATGATAGAAGTTCGGCTATAAAACAGGTTGCCAGTGGAAGATTCGGTGTAACCAGTAAGTACCTCGTAAGTGCCAGAGAGATTCAGATAAAGATGGCGCAGGGAGTAAAGCCGGGAGAAGGTGGACATCTTCCGGGTAAAAAGGTATATCCATGGATAGCCAAGACACGTCATTCTACGCCGGGGGTAAGTCTTATATCACCTCCGCCTCATCATGATATATATTCTATCGAGGATCTGGCACAGCTGATATATGATCTGAAAAATGCTAATAAATATGCGCGTATTTCAGTGAAGCTTGTATCAGAAGCCGGAGTGGGAACTGTAGCAGCGGGCGTTGCAAAGGCTGGTGCAGAAGTAATACTTGTATCAGGATATGATGGTGGAACAGGAGCTGCACCTCTTAGTTCGATTCACAACGCTGGACTTCCGTGGGAAATGGGACTTGCAGAGACTCACCAGACTCTTGTTATGAACGGACTGAGAAATCAGGTTGTTATAGAAACAGACGGAAAGCTTATGAGTGGTCGTGATGTGGCTATAGCTGCAATACTGGGCGCGGAAGAATTTGGATTTGCTACGGCGCCGCTTGTAACTCTGGGATGTGTAATGATGCGAGTATGTCAGAATGATACCTGTCCTATGGGGGTTGCAACTCAGAATCCTGAACTTAGAAAGAGATTCAGAGGAAAGCCTGAATATGTAGAGAACTTTATGCTTTTTATAGCAAGGGAACTTCGCGAATATATGGCACGACTTGGAGTCAGAACTATAGAAGAGATGGTTGGAAGAACAGACCTTCTTAAGACCAGGGAGAATCTGGATTCTCAGGAAGCAAGAATATCTCTTGATAAGATTCTCTATGATATGTCTGATATAGACAGAAAGCTTCAGACATTCCAGCCGGAGCTCAAATATGACTTTAAGCTTGAGAATACTAAGGATGAAACAATTTTACTAAAATCCAGGAATGTGATGAAGGCTATAAAGAGTAGTAGTGATAAGGAATCATCTGCCAGTCTGTCAGTTGAACTTACAAATGTAGACAGAACATTTGGAACATTGCTGGGAGCTGAAATCACGAGACATAGCCCGGAGGGGCTTTCAGAAGATACTATTAAGATTAACTGTACAGGAGCCGGTGGTCAGAGCTTTGGAGCATTTATTCCAAGAGGACTTACTCTTAATCTTGTAGGAGATAGTAACGATTATTTCGGTAAAGGCTTGTCAGGTGGAAAGCTTATAGTTCGAGCACCTGAAGATGCAGGGTACGACCCGGAAGAGAATATAATTATCGGAAATGTTGCTTTATATGGTGCAACTTCTGGTGAAGCTTATATTGCAGGAATGGCTGGAGAGAGATTCTGTATAAGAAATTCCGGAGTTACAGCTGTGGTTGAAGGAGTAGGTGAGCATGGCTGTGAGTATATGACAGGCGGTAAGGCTGTAATACTTGGTCCGACAGGAAAGAACTTTGCTGCAGGTATGAGTGGCGGAGTGGCTTACGTACTGGATGAGGATAACAAGCTATATAAGAATCTGAATAAGCAGCTTGTAAATATGGAAATGCTTGAATATAAGAATGATATAGAAGATTTAAGAAATATAATCACAAAGCATGTTGAGTATACAGGCTCTAAAAAAGGACAGAAAATACTTGATAGTTTTGATGAGTATGTAAAGCATTTCAAGAAGATCATTCCAACTGATTATAAGGAAATGCTCAGACTCACAGCTGAAGGAGAAGAGCAGGGAATGGACCACGAGAAGGCTGAAGTAGAAGCTTTTGTCAAGCTTGTAGGTTAATATGTAGGGATATACAAAGTGATACTAAAATGAAAGGA
>DOVG01000117.1 GCA_003520205.1 Lachnospiraceae bacterium | reverse complement strand
GACTGCTTATCAAGAAAAACTGTTTCCCCTTCTGCTTCAGACTTTTTGTTATTTACAGTTTCCTTCAGATTTTCCTGAATAGCAAGTACCGTTTCAAAGCTGGATTCATCTCCAAGAACCTCTGTTACAAACTCTGTAAATCCCTCCTTCTGCTGCTTTGCAGGAAGTGTAGCCGATACATCCAGCACCTTCTCCAGAAATGCATCCTGCAGAACATCAGCCTTTCTGCTGGAATAAAGAATTGCATTATCATCTGTACTTCTATCATTAAATGCAGGAAATAAAAATCCGTTATCAGGAAGCTCTACAGCAAATATCTGTCTTAAGGTATGTATTTCTCCGAGATCATCATCAAAGCCTAGTCCCGGTTTAGTAAGCTTCATCGGACAGATGCTGCAAAGAATATATCTATATACTTCCTCGGATGCATCATCCATCTCAATCCCATCTGTTGTAATACCCGGAACATCGTAATTCTGACATATAAGAAGTATCAGATAGTTCCCTACAAAATTATAATTCTCGATAACACTGTCATAGAATTTATCAAGAAATGCTTCATCAGCAAGTTCTGAAAGTCTCAGCTTATTAAGAAGTCCCCTTCCTTTTTCATCTGACTCACTCTCTACATCTACAAACTGCATATCCAGAAGATTCTTTCCCGGAGTACCTGACAGGGTTTTTCTAAATATCTCCAGATATTTATACATTTCTTCTTCAGGAAGATTATAGAAGGTCTCATTAAATGTTTTAACCTTTGTTTTATCACCATTCACATAGCAGCCTGCAAGTCGCTGAATCCCGCAGTCCTGAATGGTATCAAATAGAGATTTTATTTCATTTATTTCTTTTTTAATCATCTTTTCTGCCTCAACATATTATTAATAAAAATGAGCATCGATTTTCAAAGAAAATCGATGCCTATTGTACCATATCTGCTTCGCAGCTATGCAATCCTTGCTTCGCAAGGATTGGCTGCATTTCATGCAGCGTATCCTCCCTTTGGTCGGAGCATCGATTTTCAAAGAAAATCGATGCCTATTATAACACAAAAACACAGAAATAATAAATATATTATCTCTGTGTTTCAGCATGTATATTTTTATCAATTCTAAGCGAGAATACTCCGTCTTCTTTAAGGCGGGGATGAATCGCACTAACGGGCTCTAAAAATCTATAATAAATCGTCTATCTTTCATTGAAAAAGATGTCTCAATATGATATAATTAATTCAGTGGTAAATATATAAAAGGAGCTTAAATAAAGTGTATTTAGAATCTAATAATCATTCGGTATTCTCGATGCATTATCATTTAGTTATGGTAGTGAAATATCGCAGAAAAGTGATAAATGATGATATATCAAAACGTTTAAGAGAGATATTTGAATATATTGCTCCCAATTACAACATATCCATTGAGGAATGGAATCATGACATAGATTATGTCCATGTTCTTTTCAAGGCAGAGCCTAATTCGGAGCTGTCTAAATTTCTGAATGCATATAAATCTGCAAGCAGCAGATTGATAAAAAAGGAATATCCGGAAATAAGACAAAAACTTTGGAAAGAGTACTTCTGGTCGAAAAGCTTCTGTCTTATTACCACAGGTGGTGTAACTATAGATGTCATAAAGGAATATATCAAATCCCAGGGGGAGGATAAACCTGATGGCAGACGTAAAAACAAACAGAGCAATCAAATACAGGATTAAACCCAACAAAGCTCAGGAACAGCTCCTGCAGCAGACGTTTGGATGTGTAAGACTTGTTTACAATCATTATCTTGCTGAGAGAATTAATGCTTATGATAAGAACGGAACAAGTCTTAATTATTATGATAACGCAAATGACCTGAAATTATTAAAGCAGGAACTTACTTTCTTGAAAGATGTAGACAGCATTGCTCTGCAGCAGAGTCTGAGACATCTTGATACTGCATATAAAAACTATTTCAGAGATAAGAAAGTTGGATTTCCTAGGTTTAAATCTAAAAAGAATAATCATAAGTCATATTCAACAGTATGCGTGAACAATAACATTTCCATAGAATCAAATCATATAAAGCTGCCCAAGATTGGAAAGGTAAAGATGATCTATCACAGACCTGTGCCAGATGACTGGAATCTCAAATCTGTTACGGTATCTCAGGAACCGGATGGAAAGTATTATGTATCAGTTCTTTTTGAATTTGTCATTAGTATTAAAGAGGTTCCTTCAGATATAACGATAGGACTGGATTATTCTATGTCATCACTATATGTAGATAGTGATGGTAATTCCTGTGATTATCCAAAGTTCTATAAACAGGCACTAGCAAGACTGGCAAGACAGCAGAGGAAGCTGTCTAAAATGGAAAAAGGTTCAAACAATTATCATAAACAAAAAAACAAGATTGCAAGACTACATAAACATATCGCTAATCAGAGAAAGGATTTTCTTCATAAAGAATCTACCGAGATAGCCAATCGCGTAGATGCAGTATGTATGGAAGATCTTGATATGAAAGTGATGTCGCAGGAACATAACTTCGGAAAATCAATATCTGACAATGGATGGGGGATGTTTACCAGTTATCTGGAGTATAAGCTTCGGGATAGAGGAAAACACTTTGTAAAGATTGATAAATTCTATCCATCAAGTCAGATATGTCATTGTTGTGGCTATAAAAACGAAGAAACAAAAGATCTGTCAATAAGAAAATGGATATGTCCAAAGTGCAATAATGAACATGACCGCGACATAAATGCAGCTATAAATATACGTAATGAAGGAATGAGATACTTAAGTATCTAAGTATAAATAGAACCGTCGGACAGACGGGGATAGCTCGTGTATGCTGTAATCATTAGATTACTCGAACGAGAAGCCCCCACTTCTTAGCGAAGCGAAAGTGGTGGGAGTATGTCACGTTCGATATAACTGTCAATGCAGTGATTAAGAATAATCATTTTCGGATAATTAAGCAGCATAGAACCAAAAATAAGTATATGGATTATAAAATATCCGCTCCGTGATATAAAGTAAATCATCAGTATATCATAGATACCGATAAGTACCGCCTGCCACAGATATACCATTGAAAAAAAAGCGCATTTTCAGTTGAAATATTTTATTTTCTTCATCAAAATATATTCCAAATGTCATAACAGCCCCCATTATCACTTATTCAATTATCTGATTCCAATCTCCGTATCAGATTCTCTGGTTACACTATGATCTTTTATGTACTGAACTATCTCATCCACATATGTGAATGCAACTCCCACATAACTGTCAGCACATCCATAATAAAGTGCTATTCTTCCTGTTTCAGAGTCATGTATGGTAGCGCACGGGAAAGTGACATTTGGAACAAAACCTCTTTCCTCATACCATTCTTCCGGTGTTATAAGATAATTCTCTGAACGATACTTAACCTTTGACGGCTGATCTATATCAAGAATTGCCCCTCCTATGGAATAAACATATCCATTACAGGTTCCTGCCACGCCATGATAGAACAACAGCCATCCCTCTGTTGTCTCTATAGGTGCAGCTCCTCCTCCGATTTTAAGAGATTCCCACCACTCAGTACTTCTTTCCATAACGTGCCTGTGTTTTCCCCAGTAGGTAAGATCCGGACTCTCAGAGAGGAAGATATCTCCAAAAGGAGTATGTCCGCTGTCTGATGGTCTGCTAAGCATTATATAATTTCCATTTACTTTCCTCGGAAAGAGAACCGCATTTCTGTTAAATGGAATAAATGGATTCTCAAGTCTTGTAAATGTCTTAAAATCTGTAGTCCTGGCAAGACCGATAGATGCACCATAGAAATCCTGACACCACATCATATAATAAGTATCTTCAATCTTAAGAAGACGTGGATCATAAGCATATCTTGGCTGAAATGCCTCTCCCTTTTCATTTACAAATTCTATAGGCTTATCATTTATATCCCAGCTGATTGCATCCTTACTCTGTCCAAAATATATCATCGAGATACCATTTCTCTGTTCGCCTCTGAAAACTCCAACAAATCCGTCCTCATAAGGGATTACTGCACTGTTAAAGATACGTGCAACATTTTCTACCGGATTTCTTCCTATAATAGGATTCTCACTATATCTCCATATAGGAGCTCCCTTAATTCCTTCCGGTCTATCCTGCCATGGCATATTCGGAACCGGATTACTATTTATGATTTTTACTTTAGACATAACTTAATACCTCGTTTATTTTATTAAGATTTAGTTTACCTCTGAAGGCATTTTCTGGTCTCTTTGTGTATAAAACACGCCAAAACCAAAAAATAGCATCACAGAGGAGGATTTCACTTATAGGTGAAATATACCACATCTGTAATGCTATTACAATAGTTTTTTAACTAAATTTTAAATAATTTTTTCTTAAATTTAATTATTTTAAAATTATGAATTAACTTAATTTTATTATTGTGTATTCTTTTTATTTCTTTTTACTGCCTGTTTCCCTTTCTATTAATCTTCCATAAGAAACTGTTGTTCCATGTCTATAGTCAGGATTTTCAGACCGCTGCACAATTATATTAATACACTGATTTATCATTTCATGAATATTAACCCTGTAAGTCGTTATTTTGTAGTCACTGCCACTCTGCATATCATAATCATCGTAACCCACAACCGCTATATCTTCCGGAACTCTAAGTCCTCTTTCTTTAAGAAGGTCAATACATTTATGTGCTACAGAATCGCAGTTACAGAAGAATGCCTGAGGCAGTTTATCCGGAAGTACTATATCTATAATCCGCCCGTCATCATCTCTATCAAGCACCAGATTCTCTTCTTTATAAGGTATCTCCTTCATTATAAGATACTTTCTATATCCCAGAAATCTATCCAGGATACTTCTTGTACTCCTGAAATTACCAACAAATCCTATATCTTCATAGCCCTGTTTGAACAGATATCTGGTCATAAGATATCCGCCATTTACATTGTCACCAACAACAGCATCAAAATCAAAGTCCTCATTTTCAAAGTCAAACAATATGATACTCTTACCGGTTTTTTCAAGACTCTCAAGAAATGTTCTGTATGTTTCACCAAGTACTATTATCTGTTCCACACTGTCAAGCGATATAAGACTCGGCAGCTTACCCTGTCGTTCATCGTTATCTCTTACTACTTCAAGGATTCCCATCATCCCCTTACGAGCAAGTTCATAGAGAAGCTTCTGGTAAATGTTCAGGTAAAATGAATTATCTCCCACATATCTTTCTGCTATTATAACCCCTACACGCATACTTGTTGTGGAATTCACCTGACTCTTCTTAAATACGTAACCAAGTTCTCTTGCTTTTTCTTTTATCTGCTCCCGGAGTTCATCACCAACCCCCTCCTTGTCAGCCAGAGCTTTCGATACCGTAACTATACTTACATCCAGCTCCTGTGCTATGTCCTTCATGGTAACTTTTTTAGTCTGCATTCTTAATACCCTTCTTTTTTAGCTTCTATATTTTGATTTTACTTAATCAGTTAAGCGTTTAAGTAAACTTTACTTTAATTAGGCAATATTGTCAATAATTATCCCATTTGATTTGATTTTACTTTGCTATAAGTTATTTTTATTTTTGTTGCACTTATGTTGCACTTCAGCTTATATAATACTTACATACTTAGTGATTTGGGTGTCAAAGATACCTTTTAACACCATATGAGGAAAGTTCTATGATTTCAAAAAATCAATTAAACAACTGGATTGAAACTATTGACAAATTGCGAAAAGATCTTCACACCGGCGGAGGAGCCGTGATAAGCGCTAACTACAGTAAAGAAAACGAAGAGCTTTATAATGCAGCCACAACGTGCAGAAATCTTCTCACAATTTACTTCAGCTATGAAGGATTAAGCGAAGAGCATCTTAAACGCCTTAATACTGTCATGGAAGATATGCGTCAGAAAGCTATTCTTTACGAAAACGCAAAAGAGCATGATAAAACAAATCCTTATACTCTTCATGGTGACAGCAGAAAAGGAATCATTGCCGCAACCGGTGATAAGTACACAAGACTTAAGGCTGCGTCTGATCTGAATATTTTTGCTCTATCCGCTATGAAGCCTGTCATAGATGCTGACATGGAAGATGCAAAAAAAGAGCCAAGAGTAATATCATCCGAATTCAAGAAGATTGAAGAAATACTTGGCGGTTCTAATCTGAATGCATCAGAAATTGCAGATAATCTGAATGATTTTATAAAAAACGCTTCCCCTAAGATGGAAATTCTGAATTTTCATAGAAAAGCTGTACAGTTCAAAAAACAATACAGCAAGGCTGTCAAGAATTCATTTTGGGGCAAAAATGTTACCATAAAACAAATCAGGGATGAATTCAAAGAAATCAATAATCTGCACCGTCTTGAGCTACTGACATATAACAACAGCGAAGAATTCTTAAATCTATATTCTAATAACCGCTACAAGATACGTCAGGTTGTTGATATATATAATTGGGCAAACAAATGTAAAGAGGGCGACGAAAAACATCAGCGTTATTACAATCAGCTCAGACTTTCTCTGGGATTAACTCATGAGCAATTCGAAAAGCTGGGTGAAAAGGTCTCCACTCTGGAAATGATAGGACGTCACATGGATGCGAATATATCCATGTATTCAAATCCTGAATTTACCCAAATGGGATATAAAACAGTCAAAAATATATCCCAGATGTCTAAAGAAGAGCTTGCGGTTAAACTGAAGGAAATGAAAATAAACCTCGAAAACCCTCAGTTGCCACAGGAATATAAACCTAGCGAGAATCGTTTCAAATATGTAAAAGCAGCATATGCTTTACGTAGTCTTGAAGAGTTAGGCATCAGTAAAAAAACACAGGGCATCGGACTATATAACCGCGGCGAAAAATCTTATATAAATAGAACTGTCGGGAAAAACTTTAAGCGAGGCTTTAAATTCCTGAACGTGCAGGGTAATATAGCTCGTCCTTCTTTATATAATAATGATAAGGTCGCAAATCTAAAACTGCCGGTTATGACTAAGGCGAAGCTTGGAAAAGTCTCTCTTAAGTATAGTTCAGAAAACAAAAAATTCAGCGTCGGTGCCCATGTCGGTGTATTCGGAGGAAAGGTATCCGGGAATGTGGGATTTGGATTTTCACTTAAGAATCCTCTAAGCTCAAGAATTGAAGCTAATGCTTCGGCCGAAGTCTACGGCGCAAGAGGAGTTGCAAAAGCAAAATTCGGTAGTAAAGATTTAGGTATAAACGGAAAGGTTTCAGGTCATATAGGTCACGCAAAAGCACAAGGCGGACTGAACTTAGGACATATACATGAGACAGACGATAAGGGCAATACTACGACAGATGGATTTGGAATCGACTTAAAAGCCAAGGCAAGTGCTGCTGTATTTAATGGTAAACTAACAGGTGGTTTCAGCATTTTCGGAGTAAAGATTTCTTTTGAAACGGAAGGTAAAGCTATTGCTGCCGGTATCGAAGGACAATTCAAAGTAATTCCTAATAAGGGATTTAAACTTGGTTTCGGTGGTGCACTTGGTCTTGGAGGCAGTGTATATCTGGGCGTAGACTGGAGCGGACTTGCCATCAAATATAAAAACTGGAAAAAAAGAAAAGCCATATCCAAAGAAACTCTTAAAGCTAAAAAGGCAGAGGAAAAACTTCTCAAAGAGGAAAAGAAACGAAAAAAACTCCTCGAAGATAAAAAAGGACGAATGTCTGTCGGAAACAATGATAAAAATATAAACAGTAATAATCAAATTAAAAGATCAAATACACTCAAAGAAAAGAAAGTGAGGAAGCTGTAATGTATAAAGATTTATTACCAATAGGGTCTGTTGTAAGACTTGCTGATACTGAAAGAGATGTAATGATTTGCGGTAGAATTGTTGTACCTGATGGAAAAAATGATATATATGACTATGTCGGGTGTATATATCCCGAAGGTATATCAAGCGGTGATGATCTGGTATTCTTCAACAGAGACGCCATAGAGCTTCTTCTATTCGTTGGATTCCAGGATGTTCAGGAGCTTACTTACAGATCTGAAGTACTCGATGAGCTGGGAGAACTCGCAGTTGTAAATGGAGAAATCGTTCCTGTTACGGAAGATGAAACAATTGATACATCCAATTAATCAGATATTTAAAGGTTACCTCCTTTTAAATGTGTTATTATAATTAAAGCTTCGACTCTGTCCCCTACAGAGCTCGAAGCTTTTTGCCTATCTCATCCCTTACTTCTTTAAAGGAATCCGTGAGGACATAATCCTCCATTATAAGCGGCCACTCGTCTATCCATTGCATATAGAATTGTTCCCTGTCACTACACAGAGGTTTAAGTCCTGTAAAGTAAAAGCCAATTTCACGTAATGAGTCGTAGTCCTTAAAAACTGCTGGAGTATCACATAGTAAATTAATCTGAATGGTCCAATACCCTTTTCCTTTATATTTATCTATAAGATTTTTCATCTGTTCTTTTAGATCCGAACCGGTTTTTGAAAGCTTTACTGTAACAAATTGCTGGACATCATCAGCTGTGACAGTAAATTCACACCTTTCTTCGGGAACTGATTTCTGTGGTTCTCCCTCTGTTACTATACTAAACTCAACTCCCAGCTTTTTATATATTTTCCCTGCAAAATCCGAAATATCTTCCGGAAGGTATACTGTTCCCGCATTTTTCTTAGCAGCGGCTCTTACCATAATAACTTCCGAATGTTTGACACATCTTCCTTTCACATAACTGTTTTCCATCTTAGATGTCAGGAAAGTGCCAAGTCTAAATCCTACTGCTGTCATACCGAGCCGATTACCAGCCTTTTGGGTAATATCATGAAATGTTACCGCCAGTCCATAAATAGCCGAAGGTTCTAGTTGTTCTACTATAGAAAAAATATACCGTGTCAGAATAACAGAAACACCATATCCGCGAAACTCTTTTTTTATAATCTGTGTTGCAGGTTCAATATATGATTCACCAGGAAAAAATGTCAGTATCATAACCCCTGCTATCTTACTCTCAGATTCAACTACAAAAAAACTGTAATTATCACCTGTAGACTCTTTAATTATCCAGTCAGGGTTATAGAATTTCTTTTTAAAATAACTGTTTCCGTATTCATCCCTGATACACTCAATCATTCCGGTCTCATCGCCCTTTTTGAAAGGTCTCAGAATAAAACGCCGCTCTACATTGCTTTCCTGATTTTTTAGAAGGACACTTTCTGTTCCAATTGTTATATCTTGAATTTTTTTCATATATTACCTTACTCTCTATCAGTTGTTTGATCGTTTTTTCTTCACGATAACAGTACATATCACTAATATTATCGGGAAACAAATGCATCCCAGGATTCCGTTCTTTATATTCTCTCCAAACTGTTGAGAAAGATTTCCTACAAGCGAAGGTCCTACCGCTCCTCCCAGATCTCCGGCCAAAGCCAGAAATGCAAATAATGCCGTACCACCCTTTGTAAGTTTTGAAGATGCTATGCTAATCGAACCCGGCCACATGATTCCAACCGAAAATCCACACAACATACAGCCTATCAGTCCCATAACCGGCCATATTGCAAAAGCCGCCAAAAGATAGCTTAACAGGCAGAGAATACCTGATATTATCATAAAACGGTACAAATCAACTTTATCACCATACCTGCCATACAGTAAACGACTGATACCCATAAATACAGCAAAACCACAAGGTCCTAATAAGTCTCCCACTACTTTGTTAACACCCAGGGATGACTCTACAAAAGCTGATGCCCATTGAGACATAGCTATTTCCGATGCACCGGCACCTATCATCAGCAAGATAAATAACCAGAATATACCTGTTTTACACAGCTGGAGTATTGTCATTCCATTTCCATCCTCAACAATAGTCTTTATAGGACAAGTAGCGAAATTATAAATATTATACAGCGGAATAATCGCCCATAGACAAGTAAGTATCCTCCAATGATCAACTCCAAAAATCATAAAAAAAATTGTTGAGAGCATTATGGTTCCTACAGACCCCCAACAGTAAAATGAATGCAGTAAACTCATCATACTATCTTTATTATCAAATGGACAAGCTTCAATAATAGGACTGCAAAGCACTTCAATCAGTCCGCTTCCGACTGCATAAATCATAACACATAATAGTATTCCCACATAAGGTTCCGGACACATATCCGGAACAAAAGCCAACATTATAAGTCCTAATCCTGATGTAATATGTGCTGCGATGATACATTTTCTGTATCCAATTTTATCAACGAACTTTGCACATATAAAATCAACAAAAAGCTGCGTCAAAAAGAACGTAAATGAAATAAAAGCAAGCTTTGTATATGATACTCCATATGTCCTGTAAAAAGTTAAAAAGAGCAGTGGAACAAAATTAGCTGTTATTGCCTGAGTAACAAATCCCAGATAACAGGCTGTTTTTGTTCGATTATAATTCACTGATTCGCTCATCCTAAAGTTCTCCATCCTGAGAAAATAGTCGCCCTTATAATTGAATTATAAGGGCGACTTACCTAAGTTCTATATATAATATACTATACAGGTATCTTACCGTTGAGCTTATCTATAATTACCGGTAATTCCTCATCTATCTTATCATTATCTAACTGACATGTTCCTGCATTTGCATGACCACCGCCACCATAACTCAGACATAACTCGCCGATATTAAAATCAGAATTTCTGTTTATGATAGACTTTCCTATCATAACCGCTGTATTCTGCTTCTTAAATCCCCATGCCACATGAACAGACAGTTCTATTTCAGGCCACATTGCATAGACCATAAATCTGTTTCCTGCATATATGGTTTCTTCATTTCTCAGATCTATTACAGCCACTTTATCTTCTATGGTTGTTATTTTCTTCAACTGTTCTTTGAAAAGCTCCTGCTGTTCAAAATATAAATCCACTCTTTCCTTTACATCAGGAAGCTCCAGAACATCATTTATATCATGATCTACGCAGAAGTCTATCAGTTTCATCATAAGATCATAGTTAGATATTCTGAAATCATGAAATCTTCCAAGTCCTGTACGAGCGTCCATAAGGAAATTCATAAGAACCCATCCTGTAGGATTAAGGATTTCTTCTTCGGTAAAATCTGCACTGTCTCCTTTGTCAACAGCTAGCATTATCTCATCCGAGACTCTTGTAAATCTGTCTTTTCCTCCATAGTAATCATATACTACTCTTGCGGCAGACTTTGCATTACCGTCTATAATATATTTACCTTCATAATCTTCTTTTTTATTTCGTATAAGCTCGCTTTCATGATGATCAAAAGCTATTCCTACCCTTGGATCAAATGGCAGGTTAGTTGTTATATCATTTTCAGATATATCTATCTTGCCATCCTGAACATCCTTAGGATGAACAAATTTTATATCTCCTATCATATCGAGCTCTCGAAGGAGCATAGCACAAACCAGACCATCAAAATCACTTCTTGTTACCAGTCTTTTTTTCATATATCTAAACCTCCTCCGCATCTACAGCAGCAGCATAATAACGAGCACCTTCTTTTGTAACCTCTTTTTCCCTTATGCTGTATATATTGTCGTAATTATTAATCAGCATATCCACTATATATCCGGACATAGCACCATCTTCAACATTCTGCTTCAGCGTCTCTATAACCTCTTC
>DOVG01000059.1 GCA_003520205.1 Lachnospiraceae bacterium | reverse complement strand
AGATTCATTCCTTCAGCTTTTCCTTCAGCTCTTCCTTTTGCCTCTCCTTGACCAAAGGCTTCCTCTCTCTGTACTTCTATATCTGTGTTATAATCATATTCCGCTATAAGCAAATTGACCACCTCACTTCTCTTTACTGTACCGTCTCGCTCTACTCCTGAAGAATAACATACCTGCAAGCATAAGCGCTCCGGCAATAATCCAGAATCCATAGGATATCCAGACACCGGTCGGTATTTCTGCAGTAAGGGTGTTGGTTACAGCTAATGTAGATGCGTCATTAACCGTGAATTGTAGCGAATCACCTGTCACTTCACTGGCATCATTAAACTTAAAGGTTGCAGTGTAATCCTCAGTAGTCTCCGCTATAGTTACAGTGGTTCCCGCCGGAACTAATACAACAACCGTATCATCATGTCTCATTTGGAAGGGATCACCTGTCTTAAGCTTCTTTGTCTGTTCCTCACCATTCTTTGTCCAGGCATATTCTTTAGTATCACCATCCGAAGTTGTAAAGGTAAATGAAAAGTCTTTTACCTTACTTCCCATATTTCCGGCAACAGTTTTTGTGATAGTAAGAGGCACTGAATCTTTAACATTCGGAATCTTAAGAAGATATACAAATTCATCTTCTGTTTCTGTTTCATCAAGTACAACACCTGAATTGGAAGGACTGCTTATATGTATAAGACCGTCTTTTTCTGTTATTTCAAATACTACATCACCATCGACTCCCTTATATCCCAAAGGAGGTGCGATTTCAGTCAGGAAATATCTTCCAGGCTCTAACTCATTGTTGATATTAGGTATAACACCATCCGGGTCAGTAATAAGACTTTCATAGCCCTGCATAGGTGAACTATCCTTTATAACACCACCAAGTCCGCTCTTTACACCTTTAAATAATGCAAAGGTCGCGCCTTCAAGTTCGCCATCGTCTTCGCCTACATTTTTATCATATTTATACACTCTGATATTGTAAGGCTTATTATATACATTAACTTTGGCAACTAATTTCTCCGGATTATCATCTAACTGTTCACCATCCTGCCATACAGGATCATTTCCATTTGGATCTACAGTGATTATATTCTGGTCATTTATCGTAAATTTAATCTTATTAGGAAGACCGATATATCCCTTAGGTGCAATTGTTTCCTCAAGTATATACTCAGCATCCGGCTCAAAATCATATAAAATTGTTATTCTGCCGTCAGAATCCGATACAAAGGTTCCCAATGGCTTCGCATCTGTGGCCTTCTTCAGCGTAAAGGTTCCTCCGCTTAATGGAACTCCTGTTTTCATGTTGTACAGATTCATGACAACTCCGTCTGAACGAGTATTAGTCACAGTATCGGTTCTTGCATTTTCATACGGAAAATCTTCTCTACACGGGTACGGCGTTCCCTCTTTATACGTAACGACATAATCAAAAGGCTGTAGTGTGCCTGTAGTACTACTTGAAGGAACTGCACCAAACGTAGTTGTAGATCCGGGTGCAATCTTTTCAACACTCGTATAGGTTGAAATAACGCCGTCATCATCCGGGGTTCCCGGATTTGTGACTTTAACCTCATATACATGATAATCAGCCAGCGTATGTCCCTCCAATAGTTTCTCAAAGAAATATCTTACATATGACTCATTAGCCTCCTGGCTTTTAAGTACCCTTACGGTTCCATTCAGAAGTTCATCACTATCGCTTTCATTATTATGAACATAAACTGCAAAATAGATAGGCTCATGAGACTTAGTATACTTTTTATCACTCCAAACCTTATCTACCTCTATTCCGTAACCTCGCTTGTTAGTTATATCTATTCTCGGAGATTCATTTGCTCTGATTCTACCAGCGTTCTCAAAGGCACCATCATCATCAGGATAATAGGTTCCATCTTCACGCTTATACTTTGTTCTTCCATATCCAACAGGGGTCTCGTTAAATTTCTCCTCAACCTTAAATCTCGATCCCACCGGAAGATTCGGTACAATAACACTATAATAAGCTGGAATCTTTGATATTGAACCATTAAATGAAGTATTAAAGGTAACTGAAGCCTTTGCTGCTTTCTTTGCCGCTTTCTGCTCATCAGTATCTGAAGGAAGAATATCAAATTCAGAGTATTCTGAATACTCAGTTTCTACAAATCTCTGTTTTTCGGAATCCCATCTGCAAAGCTTTGATGGATGGCCCTCACTAGCCGGACTAAGCACACAATAATTTGAAGCTTTAGCAGGATAAAGAGTATCATCCACACCATTTGAAAGATATAATCTGAAGCTAAATAGTGTTGGATCATCACTCATCGAAAGTTCATGATTCTCTTCATCAAGAAGGCGCTTTTTAAATGTAAGCGTTCTAAGATTCTCAGGATTAACATGATTTTCAAACTTTACACTTGGTCTCTCAGCCACACTAATCCAACCGGAATCATAATATCTTCTGTTTGAATTTCCTATTGATACACTTTCTATTTTTTTGTCATTAACATATACGTGATCATATACTTCCTGATTTATTCCACACTCAATAATTTTGTACTGAATGGCATCAGACGGAAAATGTATCTCAGCCGGCTTACCCGGATGCAGGAAAAATACCGAAGGATATGACACATCACAGTTCGGAGGGGTATAAGGATCCACATATTTAACTTTCTCTGTTGAATTCTGATAATTTACACTTATATGCGCATCATCTCTTGTAAGAAGTTTCGGTACTTGAGTTGTTTCATCATCAATGTACCAAATCTGATAAGGATACTCTACCAGCTTAAAATCAATATCTTCACTTCCTGTCACTTCCTTTTCCATTACAACATGTCCCGGAGTAACGTAGCTAAGATTAAATTTCATATGAAGGTTAGATGCACCTGCACCACGCTCCATATAGAATATCCTCATGGTGTGGCTTGAATAGTCTTTAAATACTGTTTCGCCATCTTCAAAATACTTGCTGAGATAATTGTTAACGTCAGTAGCAGACGCTCCCGGATTCCTGCTCCTATAGTTTTCTTCAAAAACCTGTCGAAGTTTTTTTGTAACACCATTAACATAAACATCACCTGTTAAAAAGTTTACATTTCCTTTAAGCGCTGAATGAATTCCGCCAAGATCAATAACAAGTTCATTATCAACATAGAGCCAGAAATCATCATCACCGGTAAATTCAAAAATAATATCATGTCCCCAGGCATCTTTTCCACTTGGTGTCTGAACAAAAGATGCTTCTAATTCCACACCATTGTAATAGTTTGGTTTTTCTGCATTAATTAGATGTAGATTTTCATACTTTCGAGGATCTGTATTAGGGAGATTATTAAGTAAAGCATCATATGTATTTTGAGGATTTTTATTTGCATACTTACCAGCAGTAATAGTATCAAATGGCAAAAACTGTCCATGCTTCATAGAAGGATAATCTTTTATATCACTTGTTCCCAACTCTTTATATACTTTAAATTTCTTTGTGTTTTGGTCAAGTGTAGCAAAATTCTGTGTACTATCAAACTCGAAGTATCCTGTTGCTTCATAAGTACTTTTTATAAACAGGTTATTAACTTCGTAAGCTCCATTATATAAATCTCCCAAAGATTTACCTTTAACATATGCATCATGATCAAACGAACCATCTTCCCTAACTTCCGTCTTAACTTCTGACTCTTCAAAAGCTGTTACCGGGTATTTAGAGTCTTCCTCAATATTTGTAGATAGTAAACCAGCTACGGTGGTATTTACAGCCCCACCTTTATCACTTCCAAGGAAATTACTCTGCTGTGCTCTATCATTAAAATCAATAACTTTCATAGTAATACCATAATCTTTATTATCTATGGTATCTACTTCTGTAAGAGTAGGCACTACATCCTGCATACTGGCAAAATAAAAATCCATTGCATCTCCCAACGGACAAGATTCCAAAACAATGTCGCCCCCATGTTTAACTGCCCTGAGTCCTGCATAGGCGTAATTAGGATCATCCCATGCCACAATTGGCGAGAAGTACTGATTATCTCCTCGACCCTGCATATTAATTCCTATCTTAGATTCTGAAAGAATCTGCCCGTCCTTAACCTGAGGTGCAATAAATAATTTAGAATATATATTCTGAAGTTCATAATAATTATTTGGTGTACCATCATCATAAGTATACTCTGTAAAATCCCACTCAAAGGTACTGATAGGATTTCCTATCCACATGATATTGTCACCACGGTCATAGCACGGACGAAGCTTACCATCATGATCAATTGCATAAAAATTATATTCTTTTTTAATATCATCCCATACACGAGTATAAACTACAACTCGATCTCCGGTCTCAGGTTGTGATACACTTATCTTTTTAGCTAAATAAGTAACTTTATCATTAACATTAACATCTGAAACATCAATTAAATCCAGCCATGAACCGCTGTTTTTGTCCGCAACTGTAAATGATGTCCCATCATACTTTATGCTTTTGCCATTTGCAGTAAGCATCATTTGATGGTTGTTATCAACTGAAACCATTATTTTTGAGGAATCATCAGCTGTATCAGATAATGTTATTCCACTGCTGGTTATCTTCAGATATTTTGTTCCTGCTGCCGTTTCAGCAGAAATATGATAATAATTTGCGCCCGCAGTATGGAATGTCCATTCAGTAACATAATTATCACCGGTATAAACCATTCTGCCGCTTGTATTGTTACGCACTAAATTTTCCATCAGAAGCATAGAATTATTCGATGCTTCTGCCATAAGCGCATTTCCACCAACACCATTTTTATACATAATTCCGCCGGATTTGCCATCAAGCTGATAAACATCATCCGGATAAATCGCAGCACTGGCCGGAAGTATAGCAATCTGACAATTTGCATCATTGTTCGAATTAATATAGAATCTGATTCCGTTACCGCTTCCTGAATGCTGCAGCCATAGGTATGCTCCGCTTTTCCTAATATAAAACTTTTCATCTGAATGATCAGTATCCGTTCCTGAATCATGTGATAATTCAAATGCTGTTTTATTATCAGCTAGTTCAATTAGATTACCTGACTTATGATTTAAATACTTTTTTACACCACTGACATATGTATAAATATAGTATTTATTTTCATTCTCTTCTTTTTCAAAATGCCAGAAAGCTGCCTTTGTAATATCATCATTTTCCTCTACTAACGCAT
>DOVG01000147.1 GCA_003520205.1 Lachnospiraceae bacterium | reverse complement strand
ATACCATTAATCTATATAATCGCCGACTGTATAATACATATGCTTTGTAAGCTGAACCGAAAAAAGATTTATTCCTTCTCTTTCCGGTTTTTTAGTATCGATCCTCGTCTGATAATAACCAAACTGTTCATATACTGTACCCTTATCTGTTTTTACATTATTGTAATTGATGCTAAGATGGGAATCATATATATTTCCATCCTTATCTACGCCCATTCCTTCTCCCGGAAATGTTATCTTCTCATAACTTACAACCTTTCCGTCTATCTTTACAAAGAATCTCTTCCATTCCTGCTCCAGATCGTGAGTACTTTTTACATCATCTGAAAAAAGAGCTACAAGACTGTTTATATCTTCATTTTTTATATATTCAAAGATTTCTTCCGCTTCCTTCTTTGCAAGTTTCTTTGGATTCCACCTTTCCAAATCAGCCGTAGATGCAGCGCCGCATCCGCTTAAACATCCCGCAAGCATGCAGAGTACCATCATCATTGCCAAAAACTTATATCTCATTTTTTCTTCCACACCAGCCATACTACGATAGCTGTTATCATTTACAGAACATTTTAAATAGATAGTTACAACTGCATCATTATAACATTAAATACTACTGCGGTCTATTGTTCGATTAATCTTTATATCGTAATAAGGCAGCTTATATAAAAGAAGCGATAAGCCATAATAGAGAAGCGGGGTAAGCATACATACCACTCCGGCAATTATTACAAATACTTTTATATCTGCCATAGCTCCAATCTTGTTAAAAAACGCCATTGGTCCATTATCATTTACTGAAAAAATAACAAGCAGAAATGCCAGAACAAGCATCATTATTCCCAGCTTAACTTTCTTATAAATGGTTGCTCCATATATCACATAAAGTATCTGGAAAATCATAAACGATATAAGATATCCATTTACATATTTTTCCGTATGTATTATATAAGCAATATATGTTCTTATAACTACAAATAATCCAAATTCAAACAGATTGACTATAGCAAGCAGTATCGCAATATTCTTTGTCACTATTTTCCTATACTTTTCCGATGATTGAATCACTCCCGCATATGCAACCATGGTTATTTGTCCGATAAAATACATAGGAATATAGTTTGCCCAGAATGCTCCGATCATAAAGTTGGGAAGCGGAAGTGCTGTAACCAATATACAAATTCCGAAGATGATTGCCGTTACTATGTTAAGTTCCGGTGTCGGTACATATTTTAAAAGTTTTATAGTATCTTTTAATTTCATATCTGCCTCTTTTCAATCCTTATACCACTCTTCATTTACCAGTTTGTTTGTCTTCTTTATATTCATCGCTATGGCTGATACATCCAGGATAAGATATAAAAGCGCGGTTATATAACATCCAACCGGTTCTCCTATCAGGATGACGGCGACTGCCGGGACATATAACATTTCCAATCCGAAAAAAGCAGCCACAGCTTCGTTTTGTCCTCTTATCATTCGGCATATAACCACTGCAAGGTTGCTTACTCCATCCATAGCAAGCAGGAAAATCACCGATGATGACAGTATTTTTAACTTATACTCATCAAAATATCCCGCAATAACCGTTACCGTAACTATGATAAGGGTTATCGTGAGGATCATCGCAAATCTGAAGATTAAATCAAGAGTTAATACTTTTTTTATAAACTCAGCTCCTTTGGAAGATGACTTGATCATCTCATCATCCTGCCCTTTATTTATATAGATAGCGCCTATGGAATATTTGTCCATAAAGAAGATTAACATCAATGTAAAAACCATAGTCATAATGAACGTTCCGGGTATCATCCATTTTGCGTGCAAAAAAATCAGTTGAAGCACTGCAAATGCACTTACAAACAGCGGATAGCCCACATACATGAGACATCTCATCTTTAATCCAATATACGAATTGTAACACTTAAATGAATTCATGATTTCCTCTTTTATCCGTAAATGTATTATAAAACCGGCATTCTGAGCTTTGAGTTCTGCTTCATCACTGCCACACTTATACTAAAGAGATTCGGTGTATCAAACTCAACATCCATACCCGCAAATTTATCCATATCGTCTGTAAGGGCTACTCCCTCGAAACCGAAGCTGCTTGCCTGACTGGTAATCATAAGCTTCTCTGCCGCAGCCAGGTCCACTCTTTCTCCTTTTACAAGGATATACTTTTCTTTAAGATCTGTGACGAAGCCCTCTTCAAGGATCTTTCCGTCATCGATGATGATTATATAATCCGTTACATTTTCCATATCAGAGATATTATGAGTGGAAAATACCACTGACCTTAATCCGTCGCCTTCGGCCAGATAAGCTCTGATCATATCCGCCAGCATATCTCTCATCAGCGGATCAAGCGGTGATGCAGGTTCATCAAGTATTAGCATATCCGTATTTCTGGCAAATACCGTTGCCAGCATAAGCTTCATAAGATTACCATCTGACAGCTTGGATACCGGTTTAACCTTCTTACCAAATATAGTGTTATCTATATTCAGTGCACTGCATATCCCGTCGAACTTATTTACATCAAAGTTGTCGAAAAGCATGGACATCATTTCTCTTATCTGGTCACCATTCCAGTAACTCAGAAAGTAATTCTTCGTTCCCGTATAGCCGATTCTTTCCTTAACAAGTACATCTTCGATGCCCTGCTTCTGATCAAAATATCTTATATCCCCTTTATAATCCCTTCTTATTCCCGCAAGTATATTCAGAAGCGTAGTCTTGCCTGCTCCATTTTCACCGATCAAAGCTGTGGAAAAGCCTTTGGGAATATGAAGTTCCGGAATATTCAGTTCAAAATTCTTAAAACTCTTTTCGATTCCCTGTCCTTCAATAACATCTTCGTAATTCATAATAATCTCTTTCTAATCCTCCGATATCTGTATTAGCATCTTTAAAGTATCCACCAGTTCCGTATCCGACACCCCTGCTATCTTCGCAGCAGTAATCGCTTCATTAAGAGCAGCCTCTATACGTCTCATATGCTGTTCTTTAAGCAGCTCGCTGTCCTGGGCATTTACGTAGAAACCTTTGCCCTGAACCGGAGTTACCAGTCCCTCCGAGGCCAGCTCCTCGTACGCCTTCATGGTAGTTATGACGCTTATCCTCAGCTCCTGAGCCAGTCCCCTGATAGAGGGCAGATACTCACCTTCCTTGATCTTCCCCGCCAGGATATCAGTCTTCAGCTGTTCAGATATCTGTTTATATATAGGAACACTCGAACTCTGTATTATTTTCATACACAACCTCTAAACTAATTTATTCAATAACGTTCCAACTGTTTATGTGTTATATATACAGTATATAACAGTTAATGTCAAGCTAAATTTATTTTTTTCAGTTGAACTCAAATAAAAAGGTGACAGTTTGAATCTGATTCAAACTGTCACCAACCGTCACCATATTTTATCTGTCATTATTATTTTACAGTTACTTTTATTTTGGCGTATATGCCGTTCTGTGCATCTTCTTCTATCGGTATCGGTTTGATGTTACACAGAGGGTGAAACTGTCACTGCCGGATTTATAACTTTTCATAACACCTTTCTCCAGCACATCCTTCTGTATCTTATTACCTGATTCATCCTTAAGCTCTCCGCTCTTAACGGTAAATGATAATGTTCCGTCATGCTCTACATTCGTAACCTCAAGTGTTAAGGTTGATATGGATATCCGATCTCCCTTCAGGCACTCCTGATCATAATAATATGTATCTGCCGTCTCCCCATCTCTTGTACCGTTAACAGTTACGGTTGCCCATGTATTGTTATCGGAATACTGACGCAGACCATGATAACAGAACAAACCTATAACGGCTAATATGACGAATATTACGATACAGACTTTCAAAACTTTCTTCTTCATTATTCTTCCCCTATGATATAACCTTTGGACTTTCGTCCAAAAGTATATTTTTAAGCTTTTTCATATTATTCGTCCCCCTCCTTTAGTGATGATTTAATTAGTTTTTTTACTATCACTCCATTCACTATAAATAGTTTCATAAACTTCTTTCTTTTTAACCCATTTACCCTTTTTTAATTTATATACATCAGCATATTTGTTTTTATATGATCTGATTCTGACATAATATGTCTTCTTACTTTTCAGTTTTGAAATTACCTTTTTAGTTTTGGCTTTCCCTTTTACTTTTACACGCTTAGTGTTTAATATATAATCTGGATCTGTAGAATATTCTATTTGATATCCAGTCACTTTACTAACTGCTTTCCATTTTAATGTTAATTTACTCTTTTTTCGGGTAACATTTTTTATCTTAATTGCTTTTGAAAGTGCAGAATACTCTAACTTCTTTTTCTTTGCATATTTAATTGCATAAGATCCTTTAACTGCGATAATCTTATAATTGAATACCTTTGACTCTGAACCAACCCAGTAACTTCCTTTCCAACCGAAATCTTTTCCTATTTGTTTTACTGTAGAAGGCAGATATACATTCCTAATATTTTCACAATAAGTAAAACAATTATTGCCTATACTTTTCAATCCGGATTCAATATATAAATCCGTTACATTTCTCATATATGTAAAAGTATCATCATTTATTCCAGTTATTCCTTTTTTTATAAGAATTCGTTTAATTTTTACTTTACCTTCTACATCATTGATACTATCTCCTTCTATTGATTGGAAGGCAGGAGCCCAATAAATATAGTTTTTTGACCTTATCCAATGATTTTCATCGTAAAAATCAACTGATCCTTTTCCCGAGATAACAAGTGTATCTTTTTTTATATTCCAAGATGCGTATTCACCTGCAACTCTATACATTTTTTTTGAAAGAGTCCCATCATATGCATCAATACAATAAAAAGTAACCATATTACTGATTGAAGAATAATAAACCACTTTATTATTTTTAACCACTGGTTGACAATCTGAAATAGGTATTTCAGCTGTAAATTCTTCACTTATTTTATTTCCGTCTCCGTCTATAAAAATGTAATGAAAATCTCCACTAGATAAAGCATCATCAATATCAGTTACTATTGGTTCTTTATCATCCCGATGTAATTCCCAAGCCACCAAAAATCTGTCATCAGAAATTTTGGTTATGCTTGATGAATAAACATCATTAAGATAATCAGTATAATTGGTGAGATTTCTGATGATTGTGGATTCCTCAGTAAAGTCATTTTTAGGCGTAACAGTTACATATAGATTCCAAGGCTCAGTACTTCCGGTATTATACTTATTCTGATCAATAGATGCTCCAACAGTAAGGATGTTATCTTTAGAAGAAGTAATTCCATTTACATCGGCATAACAAGTAATTGCTAACGATGTTGTTCTAACCCCACCATATTTATATACATCTATTGTATTTTTTCCCGTCTTTCCGTCTGCTTTTATCAGTTTAGAAACCTGAGCAGCCCTACTTCCTTCACTTAATTCAAGAAGATATATATTATCCGAATCACTGTTCAGATATTGCTTAAACGAATGAAACAAATTGCTATTAATTATTTTACCTGACATAGTCGATGTATCAACTTCAATAAGTCTAAGTCCTGTATGACCAGAACACGAATAATCTGAAGCTATATATAATTTCCCGTTATATTCACATATATCAGTTGATCTAGCAAAGGAATAGTATCCTTTGTCATTTATTACTGAACAATCAACCTGATTACCTTTCATATCATATTTAAAAACTTTAAGGACAAGATTTCCTTCATCGTTCTCTCCATAATTACTTTCTACAACATAAACCATTCCATTATAATAATATGCACCACCCCAAGACTCCATCTGATGTTTTATTTTTGTTTTAGACAGAATATTAAGGTCGTTATCATACTTTTCAACAATTGTATTGTTTTTTGTATAAAAAATCCTTATAAATCCAGTTTCCGTTACAAATAATCTTGATCTCTCTAGTTTCCCTGCATGCCAATAACCGGAATCCCCAGCCACAATATTTTCTTCACCTGTAGGCATAAGTCCATCTGATTCTGAATTATCTTTTGCATATGTATTAATAGAACAAAAACAAATAGCAATTATACTAATTAAAACGATTTTTCTGATTTTTTTTATCATTTTCATATATCTTAACCCCTCTTATGTTTTTACCCCAAATACAACAAAAGCGCCACTTAATGTGACGCTTACAATTCTCGTACCTTATATTTGCAGCTGACTACCATTTTACAGGTTCTGGAGCTTTGTGTCATCACGTTTCCATGATTTTACTGTTCTATTCATTTCTTAATATTTTACTGCTTGACATATGTTAGCAGGTTTTGCGTCACAAGATTTCTCTTGCTTTACTCAATAATCGATATATAGTAATTATACTATTATTAATGATTAGTTTCAATCATGAATAACTACGCTGATTTACGATATTTCTCCGGCATTCTCTCCTTAATAATTGCCTCGATGACCATATCTCTCTCATAAGCTTCCTGCATTTCCACTTCACTTGCCTCTTCACAAATATCAGCTTTACACTCATCAAAGTAAGAGCATCCAAGGCAGCATCCTCCGCAGTCCTTCTGTCCACTCATCCAAAACTTGAATCTTTCCCACATATCTCTTTCCTCCATATATTTTTCTAAAAAAGTCATTCATTACTTTTTTCGACTTTTCTTGTTGTACCCATTATCTCAAATGTGCTGGTCGATAAAAATGCCAGCTCTTGAGTCCAGTGTTTATGCGGTCTGCGAGGTTTTGAGGTTGTAATTTTCTATTGTATTCTTATTTTTCTTCTTGTTCCATATACTTTCCTTTCCGCCCGAAGGCAAAATAAAAGCGCCTACAAGTACTACTACTCATAGACGCC
>DOVG01000102.1 GCA_003520205.1 Lachnospiraceae bacterium | reverse complement strand
GAGAAGAGCTGAATAAGCTCCAGATTTGTCTTGGTTTTAACGTAGTTTGCTGCTTTATATAGTCTTGAGTGATACATCCATTGATCTGATACAATAAGCGGTCTGTCAACATCACTCAGATGAGATATTGAATCCTCTGATAATACAGCCACACCGTATGAATTAATAAGCTCAGGTATTCCGTGATTTATCTCTGGGTCAACATGATAAGGACGACCGGCAAGAACGATACCGACTTTATTATTATCAGCGAGATATTTAAGTGTCTCCTCGCCCTTCTTACGTACATCTCTTTTTACATTTTCAGCTTCATCATAGGCTTTATCTATTGCGGAGCTTATTTCTTCACGGGTTACATCGGTGTACTTGGAGAATTCTCTGAACATACGGTCCTTAAGTGCAAGTCTGTTATCAAGAGCAAGGAAAGGACGGATATATGTTATATGTTCTGTTTCGAGTTCTTCCATATTGTTCTTTATATTTTCAGAGTATGATGTAACAATCGGACAGTTATAATGATTGTTTGCATCAGGTGTTTCATTCATCTCATATGGAATACAAGGATAGAAGATTGTTTTAAGTCCATGCTTAACAAGCCACATGACATGACCGTGACTTATTTTGGCTGGGTAGCATTCTGTATCACTAGGGATAGATTCAATACCTAACTGATATATATTTTTATCTGATTTAGGAGACAGGATAACTCTGTACTTAAGTTCCGTAAGGAATGTATACCAGAATGGATAATTCTCGTACATATTCAGAACTCTTGGAACACCAATCTCGCCTCTGGTTGCCTTTTCGGGGGCAAGAGGTTCATAGCTGAAAATCCTGTTAAATTTATATTCATACAGATTAGGAAGATTTTCTGAATTCTTCTTAAGTCCAAGTCCCTTCTCACATCTGTTACCGGTTATAAATCTACGGTTTCCGGTGAATTTATTGATGGTAAGAAGACAGTTGTTGGTACATCCTCCACATCTTGCCATTTGAGTCTCAAATGTAAGCTCATCCACATCTGAACTGGAAAGAGTGCCGGATACAAAACCTTCTTCGTAGTTATCTCTGGCTATAAGAGCAGCTCCGAAAGCTCCCATTATGCCGGCGATGTCAGGACGGATTGCCTTTGCGCCGGATACAAGTTCAAATGCTCTTAGTACTGCGTTATTATAAAATGTACCACCCTGAACAACGATACGTTTACCCAGCTGCTTAGGGTCTGTAAGCTTTATAACTTTCAGAAGGGCATTCTTGATTACAGAATAAGCAAGACCGGCAGATATATCTTCTACAGAGGCGCCTTCCTTCTGAGCCTGCTTAACCTTTGAATTCATAAATACAGTGCATCTAGAGCCAAGATCAATAGGACTCTTTGCAAAAAGGGCTATCTTAGCGAAATCCTGAACCTTATAATCGAGTGAATTGGCAAATGTTTCGATAAAGGAACCGCATCCGGACGAACATGATTCATTAAGCATTACATTATCTACAACACCGTCACGTATCTTGATACATTTCATATCCTGACCACCGATATCAAGGATGGTATCTACATGCGGCTCAAAGAAAGCGGCGGCGGTATAGTGGGCGATGGTTTCAACTTCGCCATAATCAAGATTAAATGCTGATTTGAGAAGAGCCTCTCCATAACCGGTCGAGCAGCTTCCTGCAATCACAGCTTCCTTAGGAAGAAGTGAATATATTTCTTTCATGGCTTTAATAGTAGTATTGACAGGACTTCCGTTATTATTGCTATAGAAATCATAGAGAAGCTCGCCATTCTCGCCTATAAGAGCAAGCTTGGTTGTGGTCGAACCTGCATCGATACCAAGATATACATTGCCCTTATAATCTGCAAGCTTACCGCGTTTTATCTTATATTCGGACATTCTGTCTGAAAATTCTTTATATTCTTTTTCGTCATTAAATAATGGCTCAAGTCTGTTAACTTCTATTTCTATTTTAAGTTCAGGTGTAAGCTTATCTGCAAGAGCCTTAAGAGTGATAGTATGCTCTGTATCAGCATGAAGAGCTGCACCTGTTGCTGCGAACAGATGAGAGTTTTCGGGAACAATAGAGTGTTCCTCGTCAAGCTTCAGAGTATCAACAAATCTTTCTCTCAGCTGATCAAGGAAATGAAGTGGACCACCCAGAAATGCAACGTGACCTCTGATTGGCTTTCCACATGCAAGACCTGATATAGTCTGGTTTACAACTGCCTGGAATATCGAAGCAGAAAGATTAGGCTTGGTAGCGCCTTCGTTGATAAGAGGCTGGATATCTGTTTTGGCAAATACACCACATCGTGCAGCGATAGGGTGGATAGTATCATATGATTTTGCCAGTTCATTAAGACCAGATGCATCAGTCATAAGAAGAGCAGCCATCTGATCAATAAAAGAACCTGTGCCTCCGGCACAGACAGAATTCATTCTTTGTTCTATTCCATGTTTTGAGAAGTAGATAATCTTAGCGTCTTCACCGCCGAGTTCGATTGCAACCTCGGTTTTAGGAGCAAAGGTTTTTAAAGCTGTAGATACACATACAACTTCCTGTTCAAAAGGAATATTAATTACATTTGAAAGTGCAAGACCACCGGATCCGGTTATGTCGGCTGCGACTTCCATGTCACCTGACTCTTTAATAGCATTTTCAAGAAGCTCTTTGAGAGTTTCTTTGATCTTTGCAAAGTGACGTTTATATTCAGAATAAAGAATCTTATTATTTTCATCAATTATAGAGATTTTAACTGTTGTAGAACCTATATCAATACCAAGTCGATTCAACTTTCTTTCTCCTTTTCCTACATCATAATGCATTTTTGATAAAAAAGACTTTTGTAATTATAATGCACTGCAAACACAAATTCAATAAAGTTTTGTAAATCCGCCATAATTCTGTTATATTACTCAAAGGAAGAACCCACGAAGCGTGAGGGAGAGGAACTAAATATATTAAATGGAGGAATTTGAGATGATAGGTATAATTGCAGCAATGGATAAAGAAATTGATGATATTAAAAGTATGATGACTGAAGAGGGGGATATTGATAAGAAGCAGGTGTCGGGAATGGAATTCTGGCATGGACATTTATATGAATGTGAGGTTGTGCTGGTAAAATGCGGAGTAGGCAAGGTTAATGCTGCAATGGCGGCTGAGGTTCTTGTTACTATGTATAATGTTGACAGCATAATTAATACAGGAATAGCAGGGGCTTTAGATGACAGAATTGATATAGGTGATATAGTTCTTTCAACTGAGGCTCAGGAGCATGATATGGATGTTACGGGGCTTGGTTACAGAAAAGGAATCATACCTGATCAGGATACAAGTGTATATAAAGCAGATAGCAGACTTATTCAGATAGCAAAGGATGTCTGTACTAAAACAAATCCGGACGTAAATGTATTTGAAGGCAAGGTGGTGTCCGGTGACCAGTTTATATCAGGAAGAGAAGTAAAAAAGAATATCATAGACTCGGTTGGAGGTATGTGTACAGAGATGGAAGGCGCAGCTATAGCTCATGTTGCTTATATGAGTGATACTCCATTTCTTATTATCAGATCCATATCTGACAAAGCTAATGATGATGCAGATATTGATTATCCGACATTTCAGAAGAAGGCTATCAGAAATTCGGTTAAACTTGTTTCCGGTATGCTTAAAGAAATTGCGACAATGTAAATTCTGAAATAGAAAGCTTGAGTGAACTTGAGTGAAAGCTTGAGTGAATTTTTAATTTCAGGTGGACTTAACTTATTTTGTGTGATATAATCACACGGTTAGCGCCCTTAAATGGGTGTATTTTGCATGAATTCAAGCAATCGTTTAAATATAAGGAGGAAATGAAATGAGCGCTACATTTGAAAAACTGGAAGGAAATATGGCAGAGATAACAATCACTGTTCCTGCTGAAGATTTTAGAAAGGCATGTGTTGATGTCTATAATAAAACAAAGAATAAGTTCCAGTTTGACGGATTCCGTAAAGGAAAAGTTCCTATGGCTTTAATAGAGAAGACATATGGCTATGCAGTATTCTATGAGGATGCAGCAAATGATCTTATCAATAAGACATATTTTAACGAAATCAAGGAGCTTGATCTTGATATAGTATCAAATCCTGATATCTCTGTAAGCCAGATTGAAAAAGGAAAAGATTTCATATATAAAGCAAAGGTAGCGACAAAGCCACCTGTAGAGCTTGGAGATATGACTAAGATAGAAATCGAGAAGATTGACACAGAAGTTACAGATGAAGATGTTGAGAAGGAAATCGAGAGAAGACTTAAAGAGAACTCTTCAAAGAAAGATGTAACTGACAGACCTGCAAAGGATGGAGATGAGACAACTATTAACTTCGAGGGATTTGTTGATGATGTTCCTTTCGAGGGTGGAAAGGGTGAGAAGTATCCTTTAGTTCTTGGTTCAGGTTCATTCATTCCTGGTTTTGAAGAGCAGATAGTTGGACATGAATGTGGAGATAGTTTTGATGTAAATGTTACTTTCCCGGAAGATTATCAGGCTGAAAATCTTGCAGGTAAGGCAGCAGTATTCAAGTGTGATCTTCTTGCTATAAAGGAGACAGTTCTTCCAGA
>DOVG01000176.1 GCA_003520205.1 Lachnospiraceae bacterium | reverse complement strand
TGCTTTAGAATTTCAGATTTAAAATCTTCGTCTCCTATCAGCTTTAAAAGCTTTAGATAATCCCCTGCAACGCTACCGAATTTCTGAACAGGCTCAAGCATGCCTTCAAAAAATGTCTGAGGTCCCCATGTGAGGATAAGTCCAGCTATAAAAGTCACAAGTATTCTTCCAGGACTTAAGTCTCTTGTTAATACCATTACTATAGTTACTATGTTCATGACGGGAACAAGTATCATCAGAAAATACATCCAAAATGGAAATGTCTTAATTTCCTTATGTTCTTTTTCCTCATCCCCGTTCTTATTCTCATCATCGATAGGTTCTGAAAACATATCATTTTGTTTCATCTTATCACGTTGTCTTTTTTCTACAACACGCTCTGAAGTTGATTCAAAATCAAATATAAAATTCTTTTTTTCAGAGAGCTCCATAACAGCTTCATATTTCTTGAGAGGGTCAACAGCAGTTTCATTCTCAAGTGTAATACTCTTCGCCAGCTTCTCTCTTCCCTGATCGGTATGAGCCACAGATATCAGCTGATAAAGTGATGACGGTCCCAGAAGATCAAGATCATAGGCAAGGGTAGAATTTTTATCCATAAAATCCTCGCCATTATCCTTAAAGCTCTTCCAATCATTTCCCATTCTTTTTATAAATCTGTTAATTACATTTATTTTTGCTTTTGCACCAAGAATCTTATCATCCAGATCCCCATGGAACTTAACAAGCACCACAAAAGCTATAACAGGAATTAATGAAGCAACAAGTAAAATCGTACTGTGATTTTTTAAAGCAACAAAAATAACTACAACAGCGACAAGAAAAACTATAAGTCTGAGAATGGCTATAAATGAGAATTTTTTATCAAGCTCTATTCTTTCTTTTTCTGCCTCTGTTTTGATTTTTAACAGTTCTTCTTTCATTAGTTTTATCCTCCAGTAAATACCTATATAATTTAACACATAGTCCTCGCTTTTGAAAGCTTTTGTTGATTTTTTTATTTAGTTGTCATACAATACGAATAGCAATAAACAAATGAAAGGAAGGTATATTACTTATGGCTAGACGTGGATTATTTGGCGGGCTGCTTACAATTACCACTGCCGCTGCTGCTGTAGCTGGTGTATGTTATCTCTTCAAGGATGAAATAAGAGGAACTAAAACTTATAAGGATCTTGACGAGAAGTATGATGTCGACAAGAAAATAAAGGAGTATGGAGAAAAAGCAAAGTCAACTGCATACGACCTCAAAGATAAGGCTAAAACAGCTGCCAAAGATATCAAAGCAAAAGCTGATGAATGGAAGGCTTCTGATGATGATGACATCTTTGATGATGATGAAATAATAATTGGCGACGGCGAGGCTTCTGATAATCGTGATTATGTATCAATTAAGTCTGATGCAGAAGAAACTGTTTCAGATGCCGGAGAAAAGCTTGAAGACATCAAAGAAGATATCGCCGATAAAGCTAAAGATATAAAGGAAGATGTTGCTGACAAAGCCGAGGATATAAAAGATTCTGCCAGCGATAAAATAGAAGATATTAAGAATATAGCTTCTGATAAGCTTGATGATATAAAAGATATAGCTGATAATATAGAGCTTGACTAATTAAAAGATAAGACCGGTCACTAATGAGCCGGTCTTTTTTCTATATCTATATAAGATACATTTGCCTTAATTATATAATTATCCGTTGTATAAACTGACCCTTCTGCAGAAATCAGTCTATCCTTCATCTCCTTGTCCAGTTTTTTTATAAGTTTTTTTCTTGAAGATGCAAGTCCTTTTAATCTGAAAAGCATATTCAGCTCAGGAAATACAGCTGCAACGATAAAATATAAAACAGTTATAATAACCATTATAATAGCCGCAGCCATAGTATAATTAATCAGAATTATTCTTCTAGCCGGATATTCCGGTTCAGAAACGATATATTTTTCTACGTATCCATCCAAAGAATTATTTCCAAGCTTCATTTCGTTAGTATATTCTGATTCTATAAAGTCCGATGACGCTTCATCTTCTGATATAGTCGCTTTGATGGTTACCGCATCTCCTCTGTCTATCAGTTTAGAAGTTTCATTGGTAAGAATAAACAGATACATCTTATCATTAGTATCCATATAATAATAACGACCTTTTATCCCATCATCAGTCTTCATATCAAATCCAGAATATACCAGATCATAGTCCAGATTAAGAGATACATTCCTCTTCGCCAGTCTATAATATATGGGAATATCATCAAGGCTGTTAAGCTGGTAGGTTATATTTTCATCCAGGGATTTCAGCTGAATACATATAAATACCAGCGAAGCCTCAATTATAAGAGCCGGAATAATCATAAATATTAAGTTTCTTAATAAAAGTTTTCTAAACATTTTAACTATTTTGCTACAATATTTATTATTTTACCCGGAACATATATCTCTTTAAGAATAGTCTTTCCATCAAGTCTTGAACCAAGTGCTTCTTTAGCTGCTGCAAGAATCTCATCCTTAGATGCATCAGCTTTTACACTTATTGTAAGCCTTGTTTTTCCTGAAACCTGAACAGGCAGAGTTATCTCATTTGTTACAAGGTGTTCTTCAATATATTCAGGCCAGCTCTCTTCAAATACAGAATTTGTTCCTCCAAGAGCCTCCCAAAGCTCCTCTCCTACATGTGGAGCAAAAGGTGCTATAAGACGAACTGCTGTTTTCAGAGTTTCTTTATCAACGCCCGTAGACTTTGTAAGTTCAACAAAGCTATTATTATATTCCATAAATGCTGATACAACAGTATTAAGATTAAAACTCTCAAGTCTTTCAGTAACTGTTTTAACAAGACCGCTTCGTAGTCTTAGCAGCTCGTCAGTCTCAGGAGCATCCTTGTCCAGATTATCAAGAACCATATTATAAAATCTCTTGATAAATCTATAAATACCATCTATACCTGCGTCATCCCATATAGCATCAGCTTCAGGTGGTCCTACAAAAAGTTCATACAGTCTAAGTGTATCACATCCATAATCTCTGACAATATCATCAGGAGAAACTATATTTCCAAGAGACTTACTCATCTTCGTAGGCTTACCTGTAACTCTGTCACGTCCGCATATCATACCCTGGTTAAACAGTTTCTTAAAAGGTTCATCAAATCCTACAACACCGATATCATAGAGGAATTTAGTCCAGAATCTGGAATAAAGCAGATGAAGAACAGCATGTTCTACACCACCTATATACATATCTACAGGCAGATATTTATCAGCCTTTTCTCTTGAAACAAGTTCTTTATCATTATGAACATCCACATATCTAAGGAAATACCATGACGAACCAGCCCACTGTGGCATAGTGTTAGTCTCTCTCTTAGCAGGACCTCCACACTTAGGACATTTACAGTTAACCCATTCATCAATTGCAGCAAGTGGTGACTCACCTGTACCTGTAGGCTCATACTTTTCAACCTCCGGAAGGCGAAGCGGAAGCTCTTCCTCCGGAACAGGTACACAGCCGCACTTCTCACAATGTACAATAGGAATAGGCTCACCCCAGTATCTCTGACGTGAGAATACCCAGT
>DOVG01000076.1 GCA_003520205.1 Lachnospiraceae bacterium | reverse complement strand
GAATGAGTTCTATCCGCTTCTGTCAGGTGAAGTGAACCAGAGGTTGAATTATTACTGGTTGGCTGAGTGTAGTTACGTCTTAAAACAAACTTTGCAAAGGCTCTGTTATAATTTACGTTAACTCCGTTAGGATGAGCCTCAATGCTAGCTCTCATTGCGCCGTCTTCAACCACTCCAAGGTAAGCTATCTTGTCATCTGTATGAGCGATACCGAATATAGGAGCAATTACCTGCTCTGCCTCGGTAACCATTTCATAACGGTCCCAAAGAAGATTGATTACCTGACTATCTTCAAAACCATAATCCTTACCGTAGATCATTGAAGAGAAGCCTGTAGAATAAGTACCTTCCTTATCATTTAAATAGATAAGACCACCATTGCCATCCGGGAATAAAATGTAGCCTTCCTTATCATCAAGATAAGAGTTTCCAAGGAAAGGATACATTGAAATAGTACCGATGAAGAAATTCTCATTTTCCTCAACTATTGAAGAATCAGGAATTCTTACTGAAAGACCTTCATCTGTAAGCTGTACTATAAGTTCCATTCCAAAGCCGTACTTTTTCCACTTTACCTTGGCTGAAAAACCATTTTCAAGATAGGTGATGTCCTTTGTGACATCATCAGTAATTAAATCTGCCTGTTTTGTATCATCGTTACCACTGATTATTGTAAGAACCAGAGCCGACTTCATTGCTGCATACCAGGTCTTATTACTTTTTCCATCATCATAGCTGATGGCTGATTCCATATACTTTCCAGTTTTCTTATCCTCAACTATGATTGAAAGATCGTCCTCTAAAAAGTAGAGATTATAATCTGTGCTTTCAGCTATCTTAACATGATCATTTATCTTTGGTGCATTTGCAGCCGGTGCACTCACCTCACTCGCTTCAAGAAGAACCTGTGAAGTATAGGCAGGATCGCTACCAGCCGCAAGGGTGTTACCCGCGATTGCACTGCTTGATATCTGAGCCACGATTGCTGTAGACAGCACCATGCACATAAATCTTTTTTTCTTAGTTACCAATTCTATACACCACCTCTCCAATTAACGATGAGATAAAATCGAATACCTGTGACCACAATACATAGATAATGAATGCAAGAAGCAGAACAATAAGTATTGTGAACGCTGTAAGTAAAATAATCTTAATTGTATCCTTAACTGAGTAGTCGTTGAGCTCCTTAACTGTAATGAACTCAAGAGCAACTATCCAGCAGCCCATAAGGAAATATCCGAACTGAACGAAGAAGATTTCATTATAGGTAACCACATGTGATAAAGCAAAGATGATAGGCATAAGAACCAGATATGGGCCCGCGCTGTAGATAAAACCGCAATAGATAGCCTTTAGCTTTCCTTCACCTTCATTAATGGTACACATGAGGTAGTTACATCCAACAACGATAAGTAGAACTAAGATGATGGTTCCAATATCTGAGAGGATGTCGTAGCTTCCTTCTCTTACCTGCTTAACAAGGAAACCACAGAAATACTTGTTTATGATGAAGAATACTGTAAATATTGCAACAAGTATGTTAGCACTCGCTACTGATACTCTGTTATGGAATTTGACTTCATAGCAGGCATTAATAGGATGCTTTATGTAATAGAACAGATAAGACAGCTCATGGATAAGCTTTTTAGCACCAAGTCTTGAACCCAGCCTCCTTAATCCATTGAGCAATCCTGTATTAGCATCAACAATAAGAATTACATAAAAGGCTACTATAAGAATAAAAATAATGACTATAACCGAGCCTAAATGCTTCTTAAGCCATGAATTTCTTACTTCCCAGAAGGAATCTGAATAACCATCAAGATCCTTAGCAAGCTCTGCATATTCAAGAGACTGCTTATATTCGCCTTCCTTGTAAAGAGCTCTGCCCATTGCCATGTTGGCGTAATCAAAAAGGTTGTTCATCTTAAGTACTTCGCTAAGAGGCTCCATACTTTCTTCATATCTGCCCTTTGAGAAAAGGTAAAGAGCATCATGAAGCTGGTTAGTAAATTCTGTAGGAACATACACCTGGATCTGTGCCTTATCAGAGTCAAGAACATAGATCTTATCATCATTTCCTACCTGTATAGCCTCGATCTTGGTTGAAAGACCGATTCTCTGCTGTCCATCATCGCTGCCACCGAATACGAAAAGAAGATCGCCTTCGTTGTTGTATTCGTAGATGTAACCCTGCTGAGAAGCTACAAAAACGTTGTCATGATTACCAGTTGCAACTGCAACAGGAACATCATCAGTCTTATCAGGAGAAATCATGTTAACGCCTGCTATATTGAGACGCTTAAGTGATTCTTTACCTTCACCTCTTGTTACAGTATAGATAATACCCTTATCATCGATAGCCATGTTATCCGGAGTTGAAGGAATATTACCTACCATCTTTGCTCTCTGGGCATCTGTAAGAACTGCTCTCCAGATGATGTTCCAAAGACCTGCCGTGGTTGAGTTTGTTCCGAAATATCCAAGGAAGGTTCCACCTTCAACAGGTGAGATCTGAACCATACCATTGGTATTAGATTCACAGATAACATACATAGTACCATACTGATTTGCAACTATCTTAAGAGGAAGGAAATCCTGAGTCTCACCGTACATGGCCTCTGTAGGTCTTCCATAGGTAGCTGTGAGATTACCAGCCTCATCAAATACGAAGATTGATCTGGCATCTCTATCTGCTACGTAGCAGGTCTTATCCTCTGCTACGTACATGCCCTTGGGATTTTGAAGAATGCCCTCACCAAAGGTCTTTATGAGGTTATTATTCGCATCAGAAGCAATTATCCTCTTATTTCCACTGTCGAGGACATAGTAGCTGCCATCTGAAAGAACAGTGAAATCTGTAGGAGCATTTAAGGACTCATCTCCTATCTTGATAATTGTTTCATATGGAAGATATGCTGTCTGAGTTTCAGTTACATATCCATAACCATCAATCGTATAAGTCTTATAAGGCGTATCCGCCTGAATGTTTATATCCGCTCCTGTCTGCAGGAATGTGAATGCCAATAAGAACACGAACAGCAGCAAGAGCTTATTCTTTATTTTTCTAAAGTTTAATTTTTTCATATTTACACCACGTACTCATATTCTAACTATTTGAATAAACGTCACTGTAATACCTAATGCAACATTTATGTTTATTATTTGATACCAGAGTGTGCCATTGTATTCATTACGTTCTTCTGAAGAATACAGAATAAAATCAGGTTAGGTAAGAACATTATCAGCGAAGCTGCTGCTGCGATACCTTGTCCTGCTACTGTATTAGTAGTAGACGTGCTCGTCAGTGTGTTCATGTAGAAGGCAAGAGTCTTAAGACTATCATCATTGATGTAGTAATTTGAAGCCTCAAGATTTGTCCATACCTGCTGGAAAACAAGAATCGCTGCTGTTGCGATGGCAGGCTTGATCATAGGGATAATGATCTTTAAATAGATCTGCCATTCCTTAGCACCATCCATGTAAGCCGCCTCGATAAGAGAATCAGGAACCTGATCTGTGAACTGCTTCAAAAGGAAGAGTGCAACTGGAAGCGGAATAAGCGGAAGTATCTGAGCAAAATATGTATCAACAAGGCCCATCTTGTTAACGATGAGGTATCTTGGGATCATAACTGCAACAGGAACGAACATAAGAGCAAGCTCGTTGATCTTTAGCATTGTGCTTCTGCCCTTATACTTAAGCTTTGATAATGAATAGGATGCCATTGTTGAGAAAAGAAGTGAAGCAAATACTACAATTCCCGTAACAACAACGCTGTTAAATACATATTTACTAAGTGGGATTCCTGCCGACCTCGTCGCCTTGAAAAGCTTTCTGAAGTTGTCAAGCGTTGGGTGTAAAGTAATGAATTTTGGTGGGAATGCGAACAGCTCTTCCATAGGCTTAAAAGCGTGGAAAATGATAAATACAATAGGAAGACCTGTTATAATAACAAGCGGTATAACAAA
>DOVG01000095.1 GCA_003520205.1 Lachnospiraceae bacterium | reverse complement strand
GTCTCTGTTATCATCCTATTTTCCTCCTAAACGTAATAATCTTTTACATCTCTGTAAAGTATATTCCTTTTATCCATCCAGGGTTATGCGCACCCGTCCCACTTCAATTTTCCTTACCGCGACATTTTTTATAAATGCTATGCTTTATTAAACTTTTCCTTGCCCTGTTTATTAACTCGTCCTTCTATTCTACCATATAAAACAGCATAATTGCATCAAAAATAGAGTGCCATCAGACACTCTATTCTATAAATTATCACTATTGGCTGTACTCCGTACAGCGCATCCTACGCTCCGCTTCGGAACAACGATTCCTACCGGAATCGTTACCTGATTTACTCTCAACAAACCACCTACGATTATCTCCAAAATACAGATGACTCTCGTAACCATCTATATATATGGTATATCTGACGCCCATTGCTCCTGCCACAAGACTGGCAGCTCTTCTTACATCAGTTATCTTCTGTATCTCATAGGTAGTTCCATCCTCCCAGATAATAGATCTTGGGATCAGCTTACCCTCCTTGGTAAACTCAACATTTACGTCCACATACTTCTTATAAGGACTTTCGTCAATCATGCATACTCATCTCCTTTACATCATTCTAAAAGTCTGCAAAGTCAGCTCAAGTAAACTTAATGGTCTTATTTGATAGGTATCGTTTTACTGTACGGCTAGTATATATCTATTTATTTTAGATTTCAAGCGCAATATTCTGCATCTTTCTATATTATTTTAGATTTTTCTTGCCTTGAAGCACGAAATGTTGTATATTAAATATTGATATGCGCAGCATGAAATGTGCAAGTCCTATATAGAGAAATGACACATCTTGTTAAAGAAACGGCGGTGAAAAAAATGAAATCTTTAGGAGAAATATTAGCGGATAACAGAAAAAAGGCAGGCTTCACACAGGTAGCCGTTGCCAAGGCTCTTACAGATGCAGGCAATACTATACAAAATAAGAGCATTTATGCCTGGGAAAAGAACCTTGCAACTCCCAATGCGAAGCAGCTATTTTTCTTATGCAAAATGTATGGAATCACGGATATATACTCTACCTTTATAGAGCCAAACCCAGACAATCCACTATCGAAACTAAACGAAGCTGGAAGAGAAAAAGTCCTGGATTTTATAAAGATTCTTGAAATGACAGATGAATACAGACTAAGTGATGTGCCTGATAATGTAATAGATTTCCCAGTCAAAGAAAGAGAACTTCCTCTATACCTTCTTGCAGCATCTGCCGGTACTGGAGAATATCTTGACAGCGAATCTCATGAAATGGTTGTTGTCGGAAGCGAAGTCCCAGAAAAGGCAAGTTTTGGTATTCGGCTTAATGGTAACAGTATGGAACCACGATATATGAACGGACAAATAGTCTGGGTTTACAAAACTGCAGAACTCTTTGACGGAGATATAGGCATCTTCTACCTGGATGGACAAGCCTACTGCAAGAAACTACATAAGGGTAAAAAAGGTATAGAACTACTCTCCTTCAATCCAGACTACAAACCTATACCAGTTACTGATACAAGCGAATTCAAAATATTTGGCAGAGTCATATCTTAAATCCCATAAATAGGATACCTCTTTTATTATACTGTACACAAGGATATAAGCGAATTCTCGACTAATCCAATAATCAGTGAAAAGGCGGGGGGGACGAAATGAATGATAAACTAACTTCAAATCTTAGAAAATGCAGAACAGAGAAAAATGTAAGTCAGAAGGAACTTTCCAAAATGACAGGTATAAGCGTCAGATGCCTTGAATACTACGAGGGTCTTACAAATATACCCTCATTACTTAATGCATATAGATTAGCAAAAACACTCGATACACCTATATCAGAATTATTTCCCTATAAGAATGAATCATCATAGAGAACAAACACATCATAGAAAGGAATTACTATGCACGATATATGGAATCCATGGCATGGATGTATTAAATGCAGTGAAGGCTGTCAAAACTGTTATATGTATTTCCTTGATAGTCTGAGAGACAAGAATGGCTCAGATATATATCGAACCAAAGCAGGATTTCGTTATCCTCTTTCCAAGGACAGAGCAGGCAACTATAAAATAAAAAGTGGAGAAATGCTTCGAGTATGTATGACTTCAGATTTCTTTCTGAAAGAAGCAGATGAATGGCGCGATGAAGCATGGGAAATAATACATCAAAGACCTGATGTAAAGATGAATAAATTATTTAATAAACATATAATGCTTTTCTAAAGATTTTTTAATCATCCGTTACTATAATCTCGTTTGTATTAAATTCATGGAGGCAGGTAACGAGATGAAAAAGGTGTTTAAAGCTATTGGTAAAATTCTTTTAGTAATTCTTTCTTTAATTATATTATCTCTTCTAGGAGTATTCATTTATCATAGGATAAATTTATCGAAAGAAGCCTCATTATTTAGCAACCCACCCATCGGTGAGCTTGTTGAAGTGGATGGTCACAAAATGAATGTATACACCTATGGAGAAGGCGAGGATACACTTGTCTTTCTTGCTGGTGCATTTACAACATCTCCAATACTTGACTTTAAGGACTTTACAGACCAGATCAAAGATGATTATAAAATCGTGATCATTGAGAAATATGGATATGGATTCAGTGATATAACTGATGATGATAGAACAACTGATATTATGGTAGACCAGGATCGAAAGGCTCTTACTGCAGCAGGAATTGAGGGTCCATATATTCTTTGTCCACATTCATTCTCTGGTTTAGAGGCCATCTACTGGGCACAAAATTATCCAGAAGAAGTAAAGGCGATAGTTGGACTTGATATGGCTGTTGCAGACTCTTATAAGATCGACGACTATTCAGAAGAAAATGTAACTAAGGCAGTAAAGGGACTTAAGATTTACGATGTTGCAAGAAATATAGGAATCGTCAGACTTTTTGCAAACTCTTCTTCATACCCAGATTACTTATCCGATACAGAAACATCATATATCAAAACAATTGCCAGCCGTGGTTACATGAATAAGACTATTCAGAGTGAAGTTAGTCATATAAATGATGATGTAACTCTTGTTGATAAAAATCCAGTACCAGATGTTCCAACACTTCTTCTTATTTCAGATGGTTCAGGAACAACTGGTGAAAGATGGATCGATTCTGAATTAGACTATGCTTCGAATCTTTCAAATGTTAAAACCGTTCAGCTTAACTGCGGTCATGCAGTATACCACGAAAAGCCTGAAGAAGTAAAAAATGAAATGGAATCCTTTATCGACAGCTTAGAAGATTAACCTATTCATTTATTTCTCCTACTGATTTCCTAAGTATATTCCATTTCCGGATACGGAGCATTTTGACTCGGCATAAGAGTCTGCTGCCTAACAAGAAAACCAGATGGTAGTGTTTCTTCAGGTATAATCTATTAACAATCTGAGCATTCGATCATTACTACCTGGGCCTTCTCCCTATTCGTGTTC
>DOVG01000141.1 GCA_003520205.1 Lachnospiraceae bacterium | reverse complement strand
GTAACATAGTTTCTCAGGGGGATTTTTAATATGGCTTTTTTTGCTATGGTTCTTGCAACTGGCGTTCTATTCGTAGTAGGCGCAGGGCTTTTTATACTATTAATTGGTATCATTCTTGATATCATATGGAGAGTAAGAAAGAAAAAAGAAAAAAACGTTCCGACAGCTCTGAAAGTATTCGCAATACTTCTCACAATCCTTGGCACTCTTCAGGGAATAGTGCCTCTTATTCTCTTTGTCGGAACAGGGATTAGTAGTAAGATAAAGTATCGTTCTGAAGTTTCCAGTCTGCCAAAAGATTCTATAATATACATGGACGACTATTCCGATATCGAAGATCAGTTTGATTTTAAGGGAAAGCACCTTATCGGAGTAAACTACAAACCCAACAATATACTCACTCCGGCAGAAGATAATGAGGATTTCAAAACAGAAACAGCCGGAGCCATTATATTTGATAATGGAAAACATTATCTGATCAAAAAAATACAAAATGATACTAATGCTGATATCTATAAGCTGGGACTAATCTATGATCCGTATGTACCGGAAGACGAATATGATGAACTAACCGATTACTACTTAAATAAAGCACCTCTTTATTGCAAGTATAATAAGACTCCCGCTGATGAATTAAAAACTATTGATAACATAGATTCTGAAAGAATCAGATCCATAAGAGATTATGTAATAAATAATGAAGGTGGATATGATTCTTCAAATGATAACTCCTTCGACGGTTATCTATATTTCTATTCAAAGGACACAGTTTACTATATCAATCTGAATTATTATGAATCCGACAGAGGTCTTGTAGTTGAGTATAATGGCAAGTATGCCGTCGTATCTGATGAAGACGCTGCATACCTGAAGAGTCTTAAATAGTCTTTTTTGAAGACACTCTGATAACTGCACAGTAATAGGTTATTATCAGAACCAGAATATTTAAGATTAGCGGGCCAACCAGACTTCCATAATCACTTCTGGTGTCATATACAAATGTCAGCATATATGTAGGAAAATATTTTCCAATCGGCATATAGTTCATTATGTCCGGAACAAAAAGAACTGTTCCAAGTGTTGATATAGCAGCAACAACTCCACTTCTGAAGCACACGGATAGAAGCATGGTATTAGCCAGAATAAAGAACAGATTAAGTCCATGAATCAGCGCCAGAGAAAATGCATCTACAAAAGGCATATCTCTAAGCATAAATGTACTTGCCACAAAGAAGTAGAACATATAGCTTATGAAGACTGAACAGCCTGCAAATGTACTGTACACTAAAGTTTTGCTTGCCACTATTTCTCTTGCCTCGTATCCTTGTTCTATAGGCAGTATCCATTTCCCGTTAGTTCTCTCTTTAGGAAGAATGCTGTGAGTAACTATTACTGTTATAAGCGTAAAGAATACTCCTATATAATACGAGAAAACTCCCAGACTTCCTCTCGTCATCTTCGGATATATCACTGACATCATATCCTCAAGCGATTCAATATCAAAGCCTGGCAGCTGAACGCTCAGCTCATCCGGAATATTTGTAAAAAGCACTGTAATACCCAGTATCATAAATGCTATACCAAAGGAAAGCGCCAGAAACAGAATCAGCTTTCCTGTCCTGAGACATTCTTTTATATCTTTCTTAATCAGACATCTGTATCTATTCATCCTACGCACACCTCCTGGAATATACTATCCAGTGAAAGTGCCGCACTACTTATACGACTTATCTCAATGTTTTGTGCTGCAATTCCCTGAAGTGCCTTCTGCTGACTTACCTGCTTGTCATTTTCATCTATAACTATTCTTATAGTACATGGGTCAATAACATACATAACCGGAGCATACTTATATAACTCATCAAGATTCGGTTCTTTCTTAAACTGAACAAGTATCTCTGAAGTCTCTGTTCTTGTTTCTGCTACATCCACCTCTCGAACAATAACTCCATCATTCAGAAATCCTGCCTTGTCACAGATACTGTCCATATCTGCTAAGATATGAGTTGAGAGGATTATGGTTTTTCCATCCTCCTTAAGCTTCATAAGAATATTCTTAACATCATTTCTTCCTGAAGGATCAAGCGCACTGGTTGGCTCATCAAGTAGAATTATATCCGGATTATTCACCAGAACTGCTGCGATTCCAAGTCTCTGTCTCATACCACGGGACATAGTTTTTAGACGCACATTTGGCGGAAGGCTTACCAGCTCAAGCAGTTCATTACGTCTCTTCGGATTCTCATCCATAAGAAGAAAATCCAGATATTCATCTGTCGTAAGATAATCATAGAATTCAGGAAGATCAGGAAGATATCCTACTCTTGATTTTCCATTATTCTTTGTAAAGCTGCAGCTTCCAGAATCTGCCTCCATAAGCCCAGACATTATATTCATAAGCGTAGTTTTTCCGGCACCATTACGACCTATCAGACCATATATAGAACCGGACTTAACTTCAAAGCTTACCCCCCGAAGAACTTTGTTATATGTAAATGCTTTATATACGTTATCTACCTTTATCACTATTTGTATCCCCTGAATAATTACTATTACATAGATCCTTAACAACCTCACCTGCTATTATCAGCCCTGCAACAGATGGAACAAATGCTATGGAACCGGGAGCTATCTTCTTTCTTCCTGGCTCAGACTTTATTTCCTTATCCTGCACTATCTGTTCATCTTTATTGATTCCAGAAATCTCTTTTACAGTTGTCTGTACATCTTCAGTTGAGTAAACACATTTGAGCTTTTTTATTCCACGCTTCTTCAGTTCTCTTCTCATAACCTTAGCGAGAGGACATACGCTTGTCTTATAGATATCAGCCACCTGAAACCTGGTTGGATCTATCTTATTACCCGCTCCCATAGAACTGATAATCGGCACCCTGCATCTATATGCTTCCTCTATGATTGTTAGCTTAGCCGTCACAGTATCTACTGCATCTATTATATAGTCATATCTGGTAAAATCAAAATCCTTTGCTGTACCCGGATCATCACCCCTGGAAGGAAGATAGAATACATTATGAGTTATAACTTCTGCGGATGGATTTATATCCAGAATCCTCTCCTTCATAACTTCCGTCTTATATCTTCCAATCGTACTATGAAGAGCTATAATCTGACGGTTAATATTTGTTTCATCAACCACATCCTTATCTACAAGCTCGATATGACCCACTCCGGATCTTGCCAGTGCTTCTACTACGTATCCACCAACACCACCAACGCCGAAGACTATTACTCTTGCCTGTGATAACTTATCTAAAGCTTCTTCTCCCAGAAGCATTTTGGTTCTTGAAAAAATTTCTGACATTTTTATATCCTTTTAGTCTTACATCGTATCTGCTTATAAAATATGCTTATAACTTTTCTACGCTGTAACGATTGACTCAAGCACTTCTCTATCTACCGGATAAGGAACTTTAGCTATTCTTTCCGGTGCTTTAAGTATATCCTTAATGGAGTTTTCCAGAATAATACTGTACTCGAGATCTGTTATCTCACCTATATCGCAGCTTCTCCCAAGGAATTCCTTGAAATCCTCTAACCCCCTAAAATCCATAGCCCTGAAAAGCTCCTTCTGAGTCTTCTCGTCAGCATGACTTATGAAGCCCGGCTGAAATATACCCGTAGCCGGTCCATGCGCTACATTTGCCTCAAATGTAAGGCGATAACTAAGCGCATGAGGAAGGGATGTTCCTGTAATAGCAATAGCCTTACCTGCTATATTTGAAGCCTTAAGCATATCCTCCAGAATCTTCATATCTGTTATATCTTCCGCTGCTGCCTTCTCCGGATCATTCTTTCTTCGGATGTAGTCGGTTACATTTTCCGGATGTTCATCTCTTACATATCCTACTCTTCTTTTTCCTATTATAACATCCTTGCCCTTACTCCACAGCTTTAGTCCTTCTATACATAAAGCCTTACTCTCTGCTGTTGCAGCTGTATTTATGTAGCTTTCTATCATATGTGCCATCGCATCTATAGCTGTATTCCTAAGCACCTTATATGGAGCGTACATGAGATATGTAGGATCCAGAAGTGCAAGACTTGGATAAACTCTATGGGGCAGACTTACCTTTGTTCGAAGATCTACTCTTGAAAGCACCGAAACGCCAGTTGCTTCCGAGCCTGTTCCACAAGTAGTCGGAATACAGATAACCGGAAAACAGATAGTCTGTCCATAATCATCCAGCTCTGCTCTTCCACTTGTTTTATCCGGCTTCTCATACAGGAAGTCTTCCTTCTCCTTACTATAGAAAAGAAGCAGTGACACCGCCTTTGCTGCGTCCATCGGAGAACCTCCACCTATTCCTATAACAAAATCACAGCCTTTACTGATTCCAAGACTTCTTGCTGACATAATCTCTGATACAGGTGGATTCTCGCTTATACCATCGAATATCTCATACTTGGTTCCGGTGCTGTCCAACACTTCAGTTATATCGCGAAGCGCTCCATTAGCCTTCGCGGAACTTCTTCCTGTTACTATCAACGCCTTCGTACCAAGTCTGGCTATATCTGCAGCATGATTGGATACTGCATCCTTTTCTATATATGTTGGAATATTTATCATTTCTTTATGCCTTTCTTCACTACGCTGAATTGCACTAAGCATTCTTTGGAAATCCGGGTTAATTCATTGATTAAAATTGTACTGCATGAAATTTCCGTTATGCTTAAACCCATATGCCTCGTATAACTTTACACCCATATCCGATGCTGTAATATAGATCGTCCCGCATCCATATTCTTTTGCCTCTTTTACCACTCTGTCCAATAACTCTGTAGCGATACCCAGTCTCCTATAATTCGGATCGGTATACATGCTAGACAAGATACCTAATTTCCCTGAAGGGCATGTGAAATACGGCGGCTTTTCTGCGAAGGACATACCGCTTGTTCCAACTATCTTATCACCATCAAATGCCAGCCAGGAAACATAAGTACC
>DOVG01000135.1:3864-3988 GCA_003520205.1 Lachnospiraceae bacterium | reverse complement strand
TCTGACGTGAGAATACCCAGTCACGTAATTTATAATTAGTAGTTGCTTTACCGAAGCCCTTTTCTTCGATTATCTGCGGTGCTTTTTCTTTAAGAACAGCCGACTCCATACCGTTCCATTCACC
>DOVG01000135.1:0-3724 GCA_003520205.1 Lachnospiraceae bacterium | reverse complement strand
GGAGCAATAACCTGAATTATAGGAAGATTAAACTTCTTGGCAAATTCGAAATCTCTGTCATCATGAGCAGGAACACACATGATAGCTCCTGTACCATAGTCAGCAAGTACATAATCAGAAAGCCATATAGGTGTCTTCGCACCATTAAGAGGATTGATAGCATAACATCCTGTAAATACACCGGTCTTCTCTTTATCTGCCATACGGTCAATGGAAGACTTAAGCGATGTCTGATATATATAATCCTTTACAGCCTTCTCTGTCTCCTCCGTATAAAGCTTTGAAGCAAGCTCTGATTCTGGAGCAAGAACCATAAATGTAGCTCCGTAAAGAGTATCAGGTCTTGTAGTATATACTGTTATAACTTCATCTCTTCCATCAACAGGGAAGTTAACTTCTGCACCTTTAGACTTACCAATCCATTCAGACTGCATCTTCTTAACCTTTTCAGGCCAGTCCAGTTTATCAAGATCTGCAAGAAGTCTATCTGCATACGCTGTTATCTTAAGCATCCACTGACGAAGATTCTTCTTTGTAACATCGGAACCACAACGTTCACATTTACCATCCTTAACCTCTTCGTTTGCAAGACCTGTCTTACATGAAGGACACCAGTTAATAGGCATTTCCTTCTCATACGCCAGCCCCTTCTTAAACATCTGGACAAATATCCACTGAGTCCACTTAAAGTAATCAGGATCAGTAGTATTCACTTCCATATCCCAATCATATAAAGCAGCAATCTGCTGAATCTGTCTTTTAATATTTGCAACATTCTTTGCAGTAGAAATAGCAGGGTGAACACCATTCTTTATGGCATAATTCTCTGCAGGAAGACCGAACGCATCCCATCCCATAGGATGAATTACATACTTACCATGCATCATCTGGTAACGGCTCCATACATCAGATATAACATATCCTCTCCAATGTCCTACATGAAGTCCATTTCCTGAAGGATACGGAAACATATCCAGACAGTAATACTTCGGCTTCTTACCGTCGTTAACATTTACAGGACTCTCCTTCCATTTATCATTCCATTTTGCTTCGATTAATTTGTGATCAAACTTAGCCATCTATTTCTCCTCCTGATGTTTATTTGAATCATCTGTTTTTTTATCAAAATGCGTAACCTTATTAAGAAGTTCCTTTGAAGCCTGAAGCTGTGCTTTCTGCTTTTCTCTCTTCTTAATCATACTCTGTGATTCGTATCTTTTCTTAGGTCCTCTTATAGGATTTCCATTTTCATCAAAGCCTCTTAAAGCAATGAAATATTCTGTATCATTTTTGAGTCCCTTCTTTTCAAGCCCATCTCCTATCGTTCTGATAAGAAGTGCATAAATGCAGGCAAATGTAGGTACTCCAAGAACCATTCCCGCAAATCCAAACAGGTTTCCTCCAAGAAGGATTGCAAACAGAATCCAGAAACTCGAAATACCAATAGTATCCCCAAGAATAAGCGGTCCCAGTATATTTCCATCAATCTGCTGCAGAATAACAATAAATATAATAAATACAAGACACATCTTAGGCGACTCAACAAACACAAGAAATGCCGAAGGAATCGCGCCTATGAAAGGTCCGAAGAATGGAATAATATTAGTTACACCTATTATTACACTGACGAGAACTGCGTAAGGCATCTCAACTATTCTGCAAAAAGCAAAGCATATCACCCCTATGATAATGGAATCAATTATCTTTCCGCTTATAAATCCACTGAAAACACCATCTATGTATTCAGTAACAGCAAGAATCTTATTTCCTTTTTTTATAGGGAAAACAGCATATACAAGCTTCTTAAACTGTGCCGAATATTTGTCTTTACTTGAAAGTATATATATCGCAGCTATTATTCCAATCAAAAAATTGAAAACAAATTTGACACTTCCGATAATTCCGCTGGACAGAGTCTTTACTACAGTATCCATATTAGGAAGAAGTTTTTCTGTAAAAAGGTTTTTGATAGCAGCCTCTATATCATCCATATAATTATTGACTACATTTACAACCTTCGGATAATCCTTCACAAGATTTCTTACAAAATTTTCAGTATTAGTTGTATATTTATCAAAATTATCATACAGACTATTTATACTTTCATAAAGTGAAGGTATAAGAATCCAGAAAAATGCTGTTAAAATCAGCAGAAAAAATATAATCGAAAGAACAACAGATATTCCATCAGCCATATGGGCATGTTTATCAGAATATTTATCTTTAAAAATATTTTTAAAAACCTCTCTAAGCCAGATACGAAGTCTGTTAACTATAGGATTAAGCAAAAAAGCAATTATACATCCTATAATAATAGGCGAAAGCGCGCTGATTAGTCTGCCAAGACTTTTTAATACGAGAGGAAATTTACCAATTAAAAGATAAAACAGAACAATAATACATCCTGCTGAAGCAATAGTCAGCATACGTTTTGTATCTATCAAATCAAGATGTCTGTTTTTCTTTTTGTCTTCCAAAATAAATGCCTCCTAAAATAATAAAGTAATAACAATTTGCGCACCTTTTATAATACTAAATATTTATGTAAGTGTCAAAAGTTATCAGGATTTAACTCAGTGAAATCCTTTATTTCAGCATATACTCCATCCATTTTAATAAGATTCGTATTCCAGCTGTCTCCAGTAACTGCAATTATATGCTTAACACCGGCACTATATGCCGCCTTTACACCCGGAGCACTGTCCTCAAATACAACAGTTTTGTCTGCAGAAAATCCAAGTCTGTTAATAGCAGCCTTATACATATCAGGATGAGGATGATGTAACAAATCACTTTCATTTCCCTGTATAACTATATCTTCCCATTTAAACCATCTATCAAGACCATATCTTTCAAAATACAAATTTATATTTGATAAATAAGTGGCCGCACATATAGTTCGGGGAATCTGAGCCAGAAGTAAATAATTCAAAAAGCTTTCCAGTCCCGGAGCAAGACGTACATCATCCTTTACTATAAGACTTCTATATACTCTCTCCTTTTCTTCCGCAAATTGTTCAATCATGGAAGAACTAAGTTCATAGCCAAGGAAATGTTCCAGTATTTCTTTAGGACTTTTACCTGATATCCAAAATGCCGTGTCCTTATCTGCAACCGGATTCAAGGTAAGTTCTTCTATATATATCTGCCAGGCTTTTTCATGATATTTTTTATCAAATATACACGTGCCATTAAAATCAAATATTACTGCGATATCCTTATTCACTATATCCCCCAATGTATACTAATACGACTTTAGTTCTATCATTAACCTTCTTTTTAACAGCGCCAGCCGGCAAAAGATTTTACTTCTTCCGGTTATTTCACAATACTTTTTAAAATCTTTCTTATATATATTGAATCGTTTAAGTAGCATTTTTTTACTGACTCTTGTTCTACCGGAGAATTCCTGTTCAAGAATACTGTTTAATACCTTCACTCTGCATAAGCGATGCCTTGAAAGTTCATAAGCAATAGTATAATCAATCATATCAAGAAATAAATCTTCATTAAATCCATTTACTTCTATAATAGAGCCAAGTCTAATAGCGGTTCCGCTGTTTATAAAAGTAATATCATCATATATACCCGGCTTTACTATATAATCATTTGATTTATATCTGAATCTGTAACCCTTCATAGGAGAAAGCGGTCTTTCTCCGGATTTCACAAGTCCTGTGATTACATTTACTCCTTCATCCGAATGGGACAATGCCTCATAATT
>DOVG01000271.1 GCA_003520205.1 Lachnospiraceae bacterium | reverse complement strand
AATCAATGTGGAGGTATTGAGAATGCAAAAAAGAAAGGTAAAGAAACTTTTATCGTTTGTTTTAACTACGATAATGACAGTAATGATTTTGACTACAGTTGTAAGAGCGGCAGAAACAGGTACGAAATATACGCCGGGAGCTGACAATACTGAAGCTTCGCAAAAGGAATTTACCTTTAATAAAGATCTTATTATTGAAAATGAGTATAATATTCCGGCGGTAACATTTACTTTTAAAATAGAAGCAGGCGATGCAGTTTCACCAACAGAAAGTACACTTCCAGTGTATTCAGGTATAGATTGTAATAAAATTTCATTTTCGCCTGATACGATTACAACAGATGAGAGTGCTGGAAGTCTTTCGTATAAAGCGTTAGATAAGAATGATGCGACAGGTATTGAGGCTGATTCGATTACTATAATTACAGATTCATCTGATTCAAAGCATTATATAGCTAGAAAGACTATGAAACTGAACTTTAGTGAAGTTAAATTTACAGAGCCTGGAATTTACAGATATAAGATTACAGAAACAGGAGATAATTCTGCTGTAAAAAATGATACTAAAAATCCTAAAATTTTAGATGTTTATGTAGAGGATGATACAGATAAATCAGCAAAGAAATTAAAAATTGCTGCTTTTAAACTATATAATGAGTCTGCTCTGGATGCGAATAAAACTGATAGTTTCCAAAATCAGTATCCAGCAACTGGCCTTACATTTGGTAAAGAGGTTACAGGCAATCAGGGATCAAAGGATAAGTATTTTAAATATACGCTGAATATCACAAATGCAGTGGCAGGAACTGTTTTTTCAGTTAATCTTAATCGTGCTGATGCAACGATTAGCGCTAATCCTAATGATGCTACTAAATGTATTTCTTCTGCTGTGACACAGCCAACTACACTTACTGCTGATTCAGATGGTAAAGTAAGTCAGGATTTCTATCTTCAGGATGGAGACTATATTACGGTTTATGGATTTGTTAAAGGTACATCGTATGAAGTATCTGAAGATAAAGAGGATTATACAAGTACAGAGGGAATTTCAGCTGATAATTCATCATTTGAATACGACTCAACACATGATAAAAATGATGAATTAATGGATTCTGCCTCTGGTACTTTTAAAGAAGATGCTAACAATAAACTGATTCCTGTTTATACAGGATTTACAAATGATAAATCCGGTACTATACCTACAGGAGTTATTCTTTCGGCAACAGGGCTTATTATACTTGGTATTATTGTGGTAGCCGGAATAGTTTTCTTTGGCATTCGTTCAAAGAAAAAATATGAAGAAGATTAATTTATAGTCTGAATTCAGCTTTTAAAGGTAGATATCATGAAGAAGTTCTGGATAAATATGAATATATTGTATGAGAAGTTCATGCTTTTTGTATTTGTCCTGATGCTGCTTATAGTTGTCTATGGTATATATGATACGTGGTATGTATTTAATAAAGCGGATGATAATAGTTATCTAAAGTATAAACCTGAATTTGGACATGGTGTTCCTGAGGATGCTCCTATTACCGAGGATATGGTAGCCTGGGTAACTATAGATGATACGAATATTGATTATCCGGTTATGCAGAGCTCGGATAACAATAAGTATCTGAATATAAATCCATATGGTGAGTATTCTCTGTCTGGAAGTATATTTCTGGATAGTAGAAATTCAAGTGATTTTACTGATGATTACAGCATTCTTTATGGACATCATATGGAATATGGGAAAATGTTTGGCGCACTTGATGATTTTCTGGATAAGAATTATCTCGCTAAACATAACTCTGGAACTCTTGTAGTAGGAAGAGATGGACAGAAGACTTATGAACTTGGCGTTTTTGCATGTATAAAGGTAAATGTATATGATAATAAAGTGTTAGATCCGATTTCATTAGCGGAAATATCTGAGATTATTTCCAGTGAAGCGAAGACTATCAATACCTCCATTAAAAAATCAAATCATATACTTGCTCTTTCTACATGTACAGAACCGGTTTCAACAAATAGACTTCTGGTATTCTGTTATATATATGAGTAGGAATCTTATAAGGCTATTATGAATAATTATATGAATTATAAAAAAACAATTACATATAGTATATTCGGCTTATGTTTAATAATACTCCTTCAAATTAGTTCTTTGGATATTCAAGCTTCAGATGTATATACACCTGTTGACGCAGTGATAGCATTTGATTGCAAGAAACCCGAAGATGATATTGAAGTTACCTATAAGATATGTATTAACTCAGATAATCCTACTATGCCCATGCCGGAAGAGGATAGTGTAAAGATTAATCAGTTTGGTAAAGGGCAGTTCAAAATAAGAATAACTGAACCGGGGACATTTACATATCATTTGTATCAGGAAAAAGGTAATGAGAAAGATGTAAAATATGATAGTACTGCTTATGATATTTATGTCTATGTAGTTAATAATGAAAATGATCAGTTGGAATATACGGTTTCAGTAAATTATGCTGATACGGCAACAAAACCGTCTGAGGTTATTTTTATTAATACTAAGAGTAAGCAGTCCAGCACAGAGAAAGATACGGCAAGTAATCCTCCTGAAGAAGAAAAAACTGAAACACCAACCAGAGAAACCACCGATGACGGTTCTGAAGATGAAGAGACGGAAGAGGCATCTGTTGACGATGAAGATGAAACAACAGAGGCAAAGACTGAAAAGAAAACTGATGAATCCGGTTCAAAAAAACAGGCGACGGAAAAGAAGAATGCTAAGACAGGCGATAAAGCGTTGTTATCATTTAGTTGTATTCTGATGATTATATCGCTCACAGCTATTTGTCTGATATTAAAAAGAAAATACAGATAGTCATTTGAGATTTACAAAAATTACGGTCGAATCTTGAATAATAACAGATAAAATGGTACTATATATACAGTCGTTTTTTGGGGTAAAACGAACTTTTATATAAATGGGGGTGCAGGTGTGGAAGATATTAATAACAAGAGCTATGATGAATTCACACTTAATTTCAAACTGGAAGAGGACGTTCCTATAGATCAGTTTGAAATGACAATGTATAATTATGAATTTGTGGGAAATAAAACTAAGTGTACGTGTGTGGCGATAGATGGAGTGAGAGCGCTTCAGTTTGTAGTTCCGGCAACACTTCCATTGGAGCAGTTTCTTCGTAAACAGCTTTATAAGGGCGAATTTCTTGCAATGCTTTCTAATATTCTGAATCAGCTTATTTATTTTAATGAGAATAATATGTCTCTTAATAAGCTTTTATTGGATGTTCACTATATGTATATTGAACTTTCGACTCTTGATGTCCAGCTTTTATATATGCCGGTTAATAAGAAGTTTGCTGACTGTAATGTAACAGAATTTATTCAGGAATTTATCAGCAAGGTTCGTTTTGCCAATATGGATTCCGTTGACTGTGTAGATAATATACTTAAATATCTTGATAGCAAGCTTATGTTTAACCTGGAAGAGTTTTACGAGTATATCCTTTCTCTTGAACAGGAAAATATTCTTGAGGATGATAGCGAGAGTGGTTCTGAAAATACTTCTGTACTGGCAACATCTGATAGCTATTCCAATCCGGTTCCATATCTTGTCAGAGCAAAAACAAATGAACTTATCCCGATTCTTCATAAGGAGTTTATGGTTGGTAAATCAGTAGAATGTGATTATCAGATTACAGATAATAAGAAAATCAGCCGTAAGCATGCTGTGTTTAGAATCAGTAACGGAGAATGTTATATAAGAGATAATAAATCGACAAATCATACATTTATCAATGGACAGCTGCTTCAGCCCGGTGTTGAAGTAATGCTTTCGAATGATGATTATATCAGACTTGGTGATGAAGAATTCAGATACTGGGTTAGATAAAAATATTCAATAAAACAGAGACAGGATTTATGTATTACCTGATTCAAAGGTGTGATACATAAATCCTGTCTCTGTTTTTAGTTTTCTGTATTAAAATCTGTTAAAGAATTTCTGGTCTATTTGAGGTTATTAAGATAGTTTTCGTTGATTTCAAGAACCTTTTTCATAGTGTCAGGTCCCGGAGCACCGATAGTGTTTCTCTTGCCAACACAAGTTTCAAGACTTATCGCCTCGTAGATATCTTCTTTAAATACAGGACTGATTGACTGGAGTTCTTCAAGTGTCAGTTCATCAATTGCTTTACTTTGTTCGATGGCATATAGAACAAGTCTTCCTATTATACCGTGAGCATCCCTGAATGGTACACCATTTTTCACGAGATAATCTGCTGCATCAGTTGCATTTGTGAAGCCGTTCATGGCTGATTTTTTCATATTGTCCTTGTTTAGTTTCATGGTGCTAATCATTCCATTGAAAAGAGCTAAGCATCCTTTTACTGTATCTATAGCATCAAATGTGAGTTCCTTGTCTTCCTGCATATCTTTATTATATGCAAGTGGAATTCCTTTCATGGTAGTTAAAAGAGATATCAGAGCACCATATACTCTTCCGACTTTTCCGCGAACAAGCTCTGCTATGTCAGGGTTCTTTTTTTGTGGCATTATAGAACTTCCTGTACTATAAGCATCGTCCAGTTCTACAAACTGGTATTCATTTGAATTCCAAATGATTATTTCCTCAGAGAAGCGTGATAAATGCATGCTTATGGTGGAAAGAGCGCTCAGAAGTTCTATCAGATAATCTCTGTCAGATACCGAATCCATACTGTTAAGAGTTGGACCATCGAAGTTAAGCAGAGAAGCAGTGAACTCTCTGTCGAGAGGGTATGTAGTTCCTGCAAGAGCACCTGCACCGAGAGGGCAGTAGTTCATTCTGTCGTAGATATCACTAAGTCTGCTGTAAT
>DOVG01000200.1:8397-9652 GCA_003520205.1 Lachnospiraceae bacterium | reverse complement strand
GGACATTATCAAAAATGGCTTATATTTCTTTTTGTTTAAAATTCTTATGCATTTGACACGAGTTAAAAATTATGATAGATATATATCCGTTGCATAAAAAGGAAAATCAGAAAAACTAGTATAGAGATTTCTAATTACCTGGACTCTAAACTTGCCTGTTTTCCAGAATAGCACAGCACCAAAAGCCTCGGAATAGCTCACTATTCCTACGTTTTTGATACTGCACTCTCTGAAAAACATTCTGCGTTTATAGTCCAGTTAATTAAGAAACACTATACTAGAAATAATTTGGTGAGAGTATTATGGAAGAAATGAAGTTAGAGGAAGAGATAAAAAATAATACAGAAGAAGTTAAGTCTGTTGAAAAAGAAGAAATAGCGGCAGAAAATAAGATGGGCATCCTGCCTGTAAAGAAGCTTATAGTGTCTATGTCTATTCCAATGATGATATCGATGCTGGTTCAGGCACTTTACAATATAGTAGACAGTATGTTTGTGTCCCGCGTAAGCGAAGATGCACTTACAGCTGTAACCCTGGCATTTCCGCTTCAGATGATGTTGATATCAGTTGGTAGTGGTACCGGAGTCGGTATAAATGCAATTCTGTCAAAGGCTTTGGGAGAAAGTAAACAGAAACGCGCAAACAGAGCTGCTAATAATGGTATTCTCCTGGCACTTGTTCATTACATCATATTTATTCCTATAGGAATATATGTGGCTGAACCTTTTATTAGATCTCAGACCTCAAATGAATCAATCGCAACTATGGGCTCAACATATCTGGGAATATGCTGTATGTTTTCAATCGGTGTATTTCTTCAGATGACATTTGAAAGATTGCTTCAGTCTACCGGTCGTACTATGCTCAGTATGATTTCGCAGATAACCGGTGCAGTTATAAATATGATTCTTGATCCTATCATGATATTCGGACTGTTGGGTTTCCCGGCTCTCGGTGTAGAAGGAGCTGCATATGCTACAGTCTGTGGTCAGTGTGTGGCTGCAGTTCTTGGATTCTTCCTTAACAGAAGATACAACAAAGAGATAAAGATATCTGTAAGAAAGATATTTAAGCCGTCATGGAAAACTATAAAGAAGATATATGCTATCGGAGTTCCTTCTATATTAATGATGTCTATTGGATCCATCATGACATATCTGATGAACAAGATACTTGATTCATTTTCATCTACGGCAGTTGCGGTATTCGGAGCTTATTTCAAGCTTCAGAGCTTTATCTTCATGCCGGTATTTGG
>DOVG01000200.1:0-8333 GCA_003520205.1 Lachnospiraceae bacterium | reverse complement strand
CTTAATAATGGTCTTATTCCGGTACTTGCCTATAATTACGGAGCTAGAAAGAAAGAGCGTATCAAGGAAGCGCTAGGTTTCTCGCTTAAGCTTGCTATGTCGATAATGATATGTGGAACGATTATTTTCTGGCTGATTCCGGGACTTTTGTTAAAGGTATTCGATGCTTCTGACAATATGATAATACTTGGTGTACCGGCGCTCAGAATCATCAGTTTGTCATTCCCGATAGCCGGAGCATGTATAGCTATGGGTTCTATCTTCCAAGCGTTTGCCAAGAGTAATTATTCTTTGGTGATTTCCATAGGTCGTCAGCTGGTAGTTCTTATTCCGGTTGCGTGGCTTCTGGCACAGAGCGGAAAGCTAAACTATGTGTGGTTTGCGTTCCCTGTAGCAGAGTTATCATCACTTATATTGTCGTTATTCTTTTTTAAGAGAATAAACAGAAAAATAGTAGATAAGCTCTAGTATAGTGTTTCGTAATTAACTGGACTATAAACGCAGAATGTTTTTCAGAGAGTGCAGTATCAAAAACGTAGGAATAGTGAGCTATTCCGAGGCTTTTGGTGCTGTGCTATTCTGGAAAACAGGCAAGTTTAGAGTCCAGGTAATTAGAAATCTCTATACTAGTATTATATCGTATATTTTTGTGGGAAATCTTGTGATGAGTATGAGAAGACGGTAGGAATACTTGTTTATATAAAACAACTTAGACACAATATATAGTGGTATCCAATGGATACTTTTGCATAAATTGGGTGTTTCGGTCATTTTTGGACTTGAGATACCCTTTTTATATTGATAAGATATAATTGATTTTTCGTCGAATGATTTGAACGGTAATTATTCGAAAATGAGAAAGGAGAGGAAGAGATAAAAATGAAGAAGGAGATTAAAATAGTTTTTGCCATGATACTGACCGTCATGCTGGTGATTATTTTGTTACCGGGAGCTGGTGCGTTAGGCAAGGTAAATGCTGATGAAATATATCGAATCAGTGAATTTGAGATTATAAGTGATTGGGATTTTGAGGATGCTATCTATGAAGGTGCTATTCCAAGTGCGGAAAGTATGAATATAAGATTTAGTAAAAATAATCTGTCTCTTAGTGATGACTCCGGTTGGATAGCTGACTGTATGGGAATATGGTATAAATCCGATAATGATAATGTGGCTACAAGCTTTGTTGCAGGAGAAAAGTATTATTATGAAATCGTACTTACTGCTAAGTCAGGAGCAGCTTTTCGGGCCTGGTTTGATTATGAAAGTAATAACCAGGATAGTTTTACCTACTTAGTTAACGGAGACGAATGCCATAATGATGGGTCTGAATGGCAAATAACATACAATGATTCTGTGGGTTCAAAAATTTCATTAGTATCAAAGGTATATACTGTAAGACCATCAGGTACTCCGAATCCAACACCAACTCTGAGTCCGACAACGGCACCTCAGCCATCTCCTACACCGGCAAGTAAGCTTCCTGTAGGTGCTGAAAAAGCTGAGTTAGTTGGTCATGAAAGCAGACTTAAATATCCTAAATATAGTGATACACCTACTTTCTTCAAGTTTGTGCTCTCTGCAACATCAGATATAGAGATTCGTCAGGGTGTATCCGATAAGGATGAATATAAATTATATGATGCTGACGGAAAACTTGTAGCATCATTTACAGAGCAGGATCTGGATAGTAAGAGAAACAAAAAAGTAGAAGGTCTTTCACCCGGAACATATTATCTTGGAATAAGAGGAACAAACAAAAATAATGCAGGAAGTTATGTTGGCGATCAGCTGCTTATCTATGCCGTTGAAAGTAACGGTGATGCAGGTAGTGCGAAAACTATAGAATTATCTGATAAAGATGGTTCAGTCTCTGTTGAATTCCAGCAGGCACGAGTTAATGGAAAAATGAATAATTACTACTACAAGCTCGTAGTAAAAGAAAAGACCTGGTATTCCTTTAAGGATAGTTCAAATGTAACCGGATGTCTTTACAAAGGAGATAAGGAGTCCGGTGATTCACTGCTTACAACCTCTGAACTTAACAGTAATAATAATGGAGAGCTTCTTCTTGATAAAGGTACATATTTACTGGTAGTATACGGAGCAAAAGAAGGTGGTAACTACAAGGTAGTGATCAACAGCCGTGACTTTAAGGATATTAAGAAAATCAACTGCAAGGATACATATGAAGTATATCAGGGAACTACCAAGATAACTCTTTCATATGAGCCTGCTGACTTTGAGTCTAAAGTTAAGTGGTCAGAGGGTAATGATGTATTCAGTGTAAGTGCATACGATTACAATGAAAAGACTAATTTAGAACCAACTGAGGCTATTATATACGCAAATGCGCTGGGTGAATATACAAGTACTATAACAACTTCTGAGGGTGTATCAAAGACTATCAAGGTTAACGTTGTACCTCGTCCGACAAAGGTTTCTTATGCTGAAGCTGTAACAAAGAGCAAGAAGAAGGCAACTATCAAGCTTGAGTGGAGTGGAGATGCAAACTGGTATAAGATATATCAGAAGGGCTCAAAGGATAAGGATTTCAAGGTAGTTAAGGAAACCGGTGATTCCAAGGTTACTCTTACAACTAAGCCAAACCTTAAGCTTACTTACAAGATTGAATCCTGCTATAAGAAGGATGGAAAGATTATTTCAAGCTCTATGGGTGAAGGTGTTGAAGCTATGACTGCTCCATACAAGGCTCCTACTCTTAAGTCTGCAAAGCAGAAGGGCGGCACAAAGTATATTAAGCCTTATAAAAAGAGTATATGGCATCCTGCTACCAAGTCACGTGTAGGTCATTATGAAACAGTTAAACTTGGAAATCAGAGTAATGCCAATGTAAAGATTAAGATTAAAAAGGTCAGCGGAGCTAAGTATTACGAAGCTAATAAAGGAAATACAAATGCAGTTTCTCAGGGAACTAACGTGATCAATTTCTTCAAGAATAAGCTTTCATTTACATATAAGGGCAAGATTAGTGGAAAAACTGAGAAGGTTAAAGTTCGTGGAGTATGGAAGAAGGGCGTATGTACAGCATATGGTCCATGGTCCAAGACAAAGAAGGTTAAAATAAAAGGTAATAAGTAAATAAAGAGAAAGGAAGGACAAAAGTATGGGAGAGAAGAATAGACTCACCAAAGGAATGTCAATAATACTTGCGTTAGTTATGATCATCAGTTTGGCTATTCCTAAGATTAATTCAGATGCTGCAAGCAAGAAGATAAAGCTTTCATCATCAAAGGAAACTATGACGGTTGGTGCAACAAAGACACTAACACTTAAGAAGGGTTCAAAAAAGATAAAGAAGAGTGTCAAATGGAAGTCAAGTAACAAGAAGGTTGCTAAAGTATCCAGCAAAGGAAAGATTATAGCAAAGAAAAAGGGTACAGTCACAATTACAGCAACTTATAAGAAAAAGAAGTATAAGTGTAAGATTACTGTTAAAGCAAAAGGAAGTTCTACAAGCGTGAAGACAACACCTACACCAGCAAAAACAACTCCAGAGCCAACAGCAACGGCAACGCCTACGGCAACACCAACACCTGAACCTGTTTATTCATTATCACATACAGAAGATGTTACTATGGATTCTGGAGATAGCTATCAGCTTTATGTTTTAGAGGATGATGAAGAGTTAACAGAAGGAGTAACATGGTCATCAAGTGATGAAAAAATTGCGACGGTAGATAAAAATGGATTAGTAACAGGTCAGTCAGATGGAGATGCAACAATAACAGCTCAAGCAAAAGGAAAGAAATTTACGTGTACATTTACAATAAATGGTTTTAATCCAGAAACTGATATGACTATAACACCAGGAACAAGAACTGATTATATTGAATTTGTAATTAATAAGAATAGAATTACTGCTGAAGAGTTAGAAAAGCAGGGATATACGATTTCTTCAGATAAAAGTAAAGCATCAATGAATGTTACGAGTGAGACAGCTACATATTCATTTAAAAGACTTCCTAAGACATTAGAAGAAATAAAAATGATACCATTAGATTCTAAGTTTGGACCTTTGGCGGCTACAATATGTGCGATATCTACATATACCCAAGATAGGTATGTAAGTGCACAAGCACTTTCGCTTTCAGGCCCATATGGTTCAAATGGAGAAAAGATAACTTTTAATGCTGCTTTTGAATATTTGAATGGTCCAACAAATAATATTGCAAATGATAAATGTCAAAATATGTTAGTAACATTAAATAATAATTTTGGCTATTCTACAAATACTGTGCAGGGTAGTCCATACATGTTCTTTAAGGGAGCAAATGATGAAAACAACTATACTCCTGATGAGCCATATGAATTTACTCTTTGGGAAGGACCTTATTATATCCCGGCAAAGAAAAGTACTATTGCATATCCAAAAGGCGAGCCAGAAAAAAGAATGATTTTTGTAAAACCTGAAGGAAGTGATTCTGAAAGATATCTTGATACTTATTATTCTAAAACTGATAAATGTTGGTATAGTTGGGCAGAACAATGTCAGCATTTTGTAGCAGGAATGAAAGAGTCATATTCGGTTGATTGGTAATAAATAATTTAATTGATGAATTTCTTCATCATACTTCTCTCACACCCGGCAAACTTGGTTTGCCGGGTGATTTTAAAAAGAGTGGAAGGTAATAAAGTATTTAAGGAGTTTTTAATATATGCAAAAGTAAAGATTACGGTTAAATATACATAATCTATTAGACAATAATGGATGACGAGGGATATATTCATTAAAAAAACAGGGCAGTTCATGCTGCCCTGTTTTGAGTTATAAATGCATTCTGCGTTATAGTCAAGCAGATTTATAACATCAGCACTAGTTTGAAAGTATTATGTCATTAAATTATTATCCACAATATATGTCAGAATGATGGATTGATGTGATACACTCCCTTGGCTACCAATAATATTTATATGAAGGGGGATAATATGAGAAAACTCATTAATTATTCAAAACGAATAATGGCTTGTGCATTTTCTGCAATGTTTCTTGTAACTGCAGTACCGGGAAATGCACTGCTAAAAGACACTGTAATAAGTGTTCAGGCTGAAGAAGCTAAAGTTGAGGAACCGATTGAGGAACCGGATAAGGAAGAAGTTGGAATAAATCCATATGCCGATATTAGTTTTATGGATTTATATACAAATGAAGGACTTGAAACATTCGGAGACGGTGTAAAGTTCACTGCTTTAGAAGAAGAAAATGGACTATTGGTGTCTGGAAAGAATGGCAAAGTCAGGGACAGCTACATTAAGTTTAAGGAAAGTGTTGATTTTGGTACGGGCTGCGTAAATCGTATCCGTATCGATGGTCTTGCCAAGAGAGCAACGAAGATAAAAGCTAAATTCTATCTGGATGACGAAAAAGAACCTTTTTTAGAAACCATTCTTAAATTCCAAAACAAAAAGGATGAATGGAAAGATTCATATCCTGTATTTGTAGAAATACCAAATGGAGTAGTAAAGGGTAAACATTATCTTGTTATAAGATTTGAGGATTCTGTAACAGCGGATGATAAGAAGACAGAGTGTTTTCTTAGAACGGTGAAGTTCTATAAGGAATCTGTGCCTACGATAAATATTTCTATTGATGAATCTTACACAGAAATATCAGAAATGAATAATGATCCTGGACATATGACAGAGTGTTATGGTTCGGTAGATATAAAGGTGCCTCAGGACAGTAGCTTCGGATACGATGAAGGATACACAGGCGGTCATTATGAGCTTGATTATATAAGAGGCAGAGGTAACTCTACATGGAGCGCTGAGAAAAAACCATATAAGATAAAGCTGGACAAGTCTGCTGATCTGTTCGGTATGGGAAAGAATAAGCATTGGACTCTTATAGCCAATTATTATGATAACAGTCTTGTAAGGAACAGACTGACATATTACTTAGGACAGCAGCTGGAGATGCCTTTCACTCCACAGCTTGTTCCTGTCGATGTAATAATGAATGGAAAATATCTGGGAGGATATTATCTCTGCGAGCAGATAAGAGTTGGCGAGTCGAGAGTAGAAATTAATAATCTGGAAGAAATAACGCCTGATGATACAGATATATCAGGAGGATATCTTCTGGGATTAGATCCATATGGAGATGAAGAAGGATATCAGTTTGAAACTCCAAAGGGAGTCAGAGTGCTCGTTGAGTCTCCTGAAGAGTTAGAGAATAAGGATGTTCCGGCAGAACGCCTTGATGAAATGAATAATTATATAGAGAACTATGTAAATAAGACTGAAGCAGCTATCTTTGGAAAAGGCTTTAAAGATGAAGAAGGTGTATCATATACAGAGTATATGGATATATCTGAAGCGGCGAAGTATTTCCTGATTCAGGAATTCAGTGTTAATGGAGATGCTTATAGAACTCCAAGTACACGACTATATAAAGACAGAGGCGGAAAGCTCTGTTGGGGACCTCTTTGGGATTTTGATTTTGTTGCATGGGCTTCGACATATTATGAAGACTATGATTTTGATGATTCTTCATATGTAGGATTTACTACTGATTTCCCTTGGTTTGAGAAATTAAAGTCTGATCCGGTATTTATAGAAGAAGTTAATAAGGTATGGGGCGGCAAAAACAGCGAAGATCCAAAGACACTTTGCTATCAGTTAAATGAATTGATAAAGGATGGAGGCGTTCTGGATCAATATGCTGATCAGATGGAATTATCTGCTGCTAATAATTTTGACAAATGGGGAATGACTGACTTTATGGGTGGATGGTTTTTCTTTGATGATTATTATAATGACGATGAGAAACCATTGATGATAGAGTGTAAAAACCAGAGAGAAGAGATAGCTCGTCTTAAGAAGTGGATTACTAAGAGAATGGACTGGTTTGATGAAAATATAGACTCTATGGCTATAGATACGTACAAAATATCTTTTTATGTAGATGGAAAGGTGTACGATGAGAAAGAGGTACAGGCAAATGAAATCCTTAAAGATTTTCCTGAAGATCCGAAGAAGAAAGGTTATATCTTTAATGGATGGTATACAGAAATAGAAGCTGAAGACCCTGAAACAGGAGAACTCATTAAAGAACGTGAACCCGTAGTAAAAGGGTATGAATTCATCAAAGATACAAAGCTGGAAGCTGAATGGATAAAGGAAGACGAAGTTGTTCCTGCAAAAGAGATATATCTGAACCAAAAGGAAATATACATGCCTTTAGCAGATGTCTACTATCTCGGACATACAATAATGCCTGCCGAGGCAAATGTGGGAAATGTCAAGTACTATTCATCTGATGATAGTCTTGTTAGCGTAAATGGTGAAGGACTCCTGCAAAGCTCTGGGGATAAAACTGGAGATGCAACTATTACAGTTGAAACAGCTAATGGTAAGAAGGATTCATGTCTGGTTCATGTGGTATATGAAGAAGATTTAGTTGAAGAAATAGAGAATTTCTATGCAAGCGAACCGGATGTAACGTTAAAGAAAGGTGAATGGAAGAAATTATACTTTTCAACAATTCCGGAAAGAGTCACTCCTAGATTTTATGAGATTATAAATGCTGACCCTGATATTGCGCATATGGATTCAAATGGTGTCATTGAAACATATGAAGCTGGAACAGCTAAGATAATCGTATATGAAAAACAAAGCGATATGTACATTGTAGTAAATGTAACTGTTGTTGATGATGAGAATAAGGATGACAAGCAAAAAGAAGATGATAAAACAGGAGCTACTACTCCGGAAAATCCTGTAAGTACAGAAACAGGATTAAAGAAGGGTGATACATTTACGGTAGGAAAACTTGTTTATGAAGTGGTTAAGCCTATAGACGTAAAGAGTGCTGCTCCAACACCTGTTCCAACGTCTGAGACAACTCCAGAGATTAATACTGAGACAGTAACAGATAATCAGGATAGTAAAGAAATACCTGAAAATACAGAAGAAACACATGCAGTTGGAGAAACAGTTGTAAGTGCCAATGAAGAAAGCATAACATCTGATGAGGAAGTGGTAACATCAGATATGATAACCGGAAAAGCTGCTACTCAGGAAACCGGTACAGTTGTAGTTAAAGGAGTAAGCACAAAGTATAAGAAGAAACTCACCAGCGTTTCAGTGCCGGCAACTGTAAAGGGAACCGATGGAAATTACAAAGTAGTAGGTATAAAGAAGGCTGCATTTAGGAACAGTAAGAAGCTGAAGACTGTAACTATAGGAAGTAACGTAACCAGTATAGAGAAGAATGCATTCTATGGATGTAAGAAGCTGAGCAAAGTAACGATAAAGTCTTCCAAGGTTAAATTTGGAAAGAATGTATTCAAGAATATATCTAAAAAAGC
>DOVG01000299.1 GCA_003520205.1 Lachnospiraceae bacterium | reverse complement strand
AGTAATTGAGAGGTTATTTAATGAGAGTTTCAAAAGCATTTAAAAGGCTTCTTGCCACTGGGTTATGTTTTAATATGCTGTTTTCAGGGGTAATACCCGGATACGTAGGAGGAGTGAATGCATCAGGAATGGATGATGTATTCACTGCCTCCGTGGGGGATGCTTCTTATAATGATAGACATCAGAAAATAGAGGATTCTCTTTCAGATTTTACTATGGAAGAGAGTACTGAAATAAGAAAGTCTGATCTGGACATTAATTTTGCTGTAGTTGAGTCAGATTATTTTGAAACTCCTGCAATAGATAAATACCTGGTTGTTGATATGGGGAATGAAGGCATTACATATGATGAGGCAATTCTGACTCTTCATAATGAAACAACAGGTGTAGATAGAGAGATTAAAGCTTCTGAGATGGCAGATACCAGTCTGGTCTTTCGAATGGATTTTCCAGACGAGTCTTATAGTGGAAAGTATCTGGTCAGATCTATAGAATACTCAGCTGCCGGAAAAAGATATGAAAAGCAGCTCTCTGAAGATAATATGATGCCGAAATTCGGTGTTAATACGAAGATAAATGAGAATCCTGATGCATGGTTAGTTGATGAGAGTAATAATGCGGGTACAGTATCAGAAGACGTAACAGATATTGCAAAGCTTAATTCTTCTGTAATGAATCTGTCCAACAGTTTCAAATCAGGTGATGCAATCGGTATTAATGGATATAATAGTGATATATCAGTTGTGGCTGGCAAGAAACTGGCTGGTAATATTACTTCATCTGCCAGTTTCAGAACCGGTTCATATGCCGGAGATGAGAAGATAGTTGTAGTGCTTGATCCGGGTCATGGTGGACAGGACACCGGTGCTGTTTCAACCTGGGATAAAGTAACATATATCGAAAGAGATATTAATCTGAAAATAGCAAATGCCTGCAAGGCTGAGCTGGATAAGAGTCCATATATAACAGTATATATGACACGTACAAATAATACTGACTACAGTATGGATGATCTTGGCAAGAGATGTAAATTCGCATATGACAGGGGAGCGGATCTTTTTGTCAGCATACATTGTAATTCCGGTCCATCCACTGCAAAGGGTGTTGAGGTTTATATTCCAAATAAAAATTATAATTCTACTGTTCGTACAGTAGGTGAAGAAGTAGGTAAGCAGATACTTGTCAAGCTTGTCAATCTGGGCATAGTAAGCCGTGGATACAAGATAAGAAATTCGGAGAATAATACTAAGTATTCTGATGGTTCTCTTGCAGATTACTATGGAATAATAAGAGGATGTAAGGAGTATGGTATTCCGGGAATAATCGTAGAGCATGCATTTGTGTCGAATAAATCAGACTGTCAGAAGTTCTTTGGTTCAGATACTAAGATAGCAGCTCTCGGAGTAGCTGATGCTCAGGGAATAATTGCCTGCATAGATACTATAAAGAGTAAGAGAGTAGTAGGAAGCAGCGAGTCCGGTTGGAAAACAGTAGATGGAAAGAAAATGTACTATGAAAATGGTGCACCAAAGGTAGGACTTTTTACTGTTGCAGGTAAGACTTATTATGCTGATGCAACCGGATATATAAAAACAGGTTTACAGACCATAAATGGAATTAAGTACTACTTTGAATCAGACGGGGCTATGCTTAAGTCTGCATGGAAGAAGATAAAGGGTACTAAGTATTATTTTACTGATGATGGTTCCAGGGCAAAAGGCTGGGTAACAATAAGCGGAAAAAGATACTACTTTAAGTCAAGCGGAAAGAGATACTTCTCAAGATGGAAAACCATTGGTGGAAAGAAGTACTACTTTACCGGCAGCGGATATGCAAAGACTAATAAGTGGAAATGGAACGCAGGCTATAAATACTATCTGGGCGCAGATGGCAGCGCTGTAACCGGACTGAAGACAATTAATAAGCATACATATTATTTCAGCAAATATGGTGTAATGCAGTATGGCTGGATAAAGTATAAAAAGAAGAATTATTATATGTCTTGGGAAAATGGACGTGCACTTGAAGGATGGCATAATATCTGGGGCGTTGATTACTATTTCAACAGTAAGGGCGCTCAGCAGACAGGATTTACCAAGATAAAGAAGAAGACATATTATCTTCTGAAGGATGGCGGATACAAGACTGGCTGGAATAAGATAAAGAAGAAAATGTATTACTTCAAATGGAATGGAGTAATGGATACCGGCTGGACTACATATAATGGTAATAAGGCATATCTTAAGACTGATACCGGTGCACTTGCGAAGAAGGAATTTGTAACTCTTAAGAATGGCAAGACATACTACTTTAATGGAAAGTATGCTATGCAGACAGGCCTTAAGACTATCAATAAAGAAAAGTATTATTTCAGTACTAAAGGAGTTCTTTCCAAGTCTAAGTGGGTAACTGTTAGCGGAACAAAGTACTACGCTACAGCTGATGGAAAGCTTGCACATGACTGCTGGCAGAAAATTGATAACAAAGTATATTACTTCGAAGGATATGGCTTTGTTACAGGTGCTAAGATAATCAATGGAGTAAACTATGTATTTGATGAGTCAGGAGTCCTGACAGAAGGTAAAGCTCCTATTGTATCACAGAATACTACAACACCTGCACCAACACCAACTCCTGCAAAGAGTACCTCTACGGGTATGTATGAGATAATGGGTAAATCATCAGTAACAGTAGATGATATGGTTAAGTATTATAATTCTGTAGGTGCTACATATCCATCAGCCAGCCTGAAAAAAGGTGGTGCAGCTGATATCAAAACATTCTGTACTATACTGAAGGAAGAGGCTGAAGCAGAGGGTGTAAAGGCAGAAGTCCTTTATGCGCAGGCTATGCTGGAAACCGGATGGCTTAAATTCGGTGGACAGGTAAAGATAAGCCAGTATAACTTTGGTGGATTAGGTGCTACTGATGATGGCGCAAGTGGAGCTAGCTTCAAGGATGTAAGAACAGGTCTTAGAGCACAGGCTCAGCATCTTAAAGCATATGCATGTACAGATGCACTTAAGAATAAATGTGTTGATCCAAGATTCAGTCGTGTAACCAGAGGCTGTGCAAAATATGTCGAGTATCTTGGAAAGAAAGAAAACCCAAGTGAAAAAGGCTGGGCTACAGCTGAAAAGTATGGCTATCATATAGTTGAACTTATAAAGAAGATTAAGTGATTAGGTACTTGCAAATAAATGAAAATTGTTATATAGTACGTCATAAGTGAAAAGGAAGTCCAAGTAGCTTTGCTTGATACGACAGGGAGCGCAGGTCGTGGACTGAGAGCCGGCGCAGGTCATGTAGCTATAAGGGAACGCTTCTGATAGATATAAGGTATAAGTGGATTTTACCTGATAATTTAGATATTGGCATCAGCCGTGTTACATAGGCTGCGCCGGTATGTATAAGTGACAAATGCGGGTGGTACCGCGGTTAAACAAGATTTGTTAATCGCCCCGGGATGTGATAGGCATCCCGGGGTTTTTTTAGCAGAAAGCTTATACTCTGATAAAAAATGAGGAGAAAAAGAAGATGAAAAACATTTACAGAGACAAAACAATCGATCAGATGTCTGAGACAGATGTCGGATCAACTGTCCGTCTTGCAGGATGGGTAGAGAACATTCGTGATCATGGTGGAGTATCATTTATTGACTTAAGAGATATGTATGGAGTTATGCAGGTGGTACTTCGTGATACTTCACTACTGGAAGGTATCACTAAGGAACAGGCCATATCTGTTGAAGGTGTGGTAGAGCATCGTGATGAAGAAACATATAATCCAAAGATTCCGACAGGAACTATTGAGATAGAGGCTCGTTCTATAGATATACTTGGAAGAGTATACAGCCAGCTTCCATTTGAGATAATGACGTCAAAGGAAGTAAGAGAGGATGTCCGTCTCAAATACAGATATCTGGATCTTCGAAATGATAAGGTTAAGGACAATATACTTTTCAGAAGTAAGGTTATCAGCTATATAAGAAGACGCATGGAAGACATGGGATTTGTAGAGATATCTACACCTATACTTTGTGCTTCATCTCCGGAGGGTGCGCGTGATTATATCGTGCCTTCACGTAGATATAAGGGTAAGTTCTATGCCCTTCCACAGGCACCTCAGCAGTATAAACAGCTTCTGATGGTTTCAGGATTTGATAAATATTTCCAGATAGCACCATGCTTCAGAGATGAGGATGCAAGAGCAGACCGTTCACCCGGAGAATTCTATCAGATGGACTTCGAGATGAGCTTTGCTACTCAGGAGGATGTTTTTAAGGTTGGTGAAGAAGTACTTTCAGATGTATTTAAGAAGTTTGCACCTGAGGGATATACGGTTACTGATACACCATTTCCTATCATAAGCTACAGAGATGCTA
>DOVG01000140.1 GCA_003520205.1 Lachnospiraceae bacterium | reverse complement strand
CCAGTATTTTTTATGAATATGATATCCAATCTCTGGAAGCATTTCTCCGTCAATGTTTTGTATAGTAATTCCACAATCACCGATAAATTCATTTGTTTCCTTAAGAACAACAGCCCATAATCCGAACCCGTACTTTTCATAATTATCCAGATTCCATGTAATCCATCTTTTAGTTCTATCCTCATCAAATGGTGCAGGATAATGTTGCATAGTTTCCGGATCAGACATTATTTCGTAAAGCGCATTGAAATCATCAAACATATACTCCCTCAACAATAGCCGCTTGGTTTCAATTATTTTAGTTCCTACATGTGTAAGCATTTTTCATATCCTTATCATATTTAATCTCTTGTGTATTTAACTGGAATATATTTTCCGTTTTTATTATCGCATTTAATCAGTCATAATATCCATCTCTACCAAATAAAATACTCTCCATTTCATCATCCGGTGCATAAATTCCAATAGACCGCTCATATGATATCGGTCCAATATCATCCTCTTCAAGATCAGGCAACAACTCGATCACCTTTTCCATATCTATCGGATAAACTTGTTTCCCGTCAATAAATACTTCCGCATCAAAAATCTCTACAGCTTCACATCTATCATCTTCATCATAAAAAACATGACAAAATCCAAAATCATCTGTTGTTATGTCATCATCCGGATCCTTCTTAAATTCCTCCGCATCCCCAAAAATAGATCTTACCTCTTCTCGTGTCATTCCAAATTTAACATCCCCTACGCTTTCAAGTGGATTTACATTTAATCTCATTTTTTATGCCTCCCTTAGCCAGTTTAACTGGAATTTAATGTGTTAACAACCAATTCTTGACCAGGTTTACAAAAATCTCAGGCTGCTCTATCTGAAGATTATGGCCGGCTCTTTCTACGGCACAGTAGGTTGAATTGATGTATTTTTCCATGAGATCGAACTGGTCTTTATATCCTACTTCTGTATCCTGTTTTGCAGCTATTATCAGAGTCGGTATAGTACATGGTTCCTTAAGAGCATCCGGGTCAAAAGAAAAGCTTCCTTCAAGAACATTGTTAAGGAAATCCCAATCTGCACTTTCAAGTGCCGGAATAAGATATTTCTCATACCTTTCCCAGACTTCTTTTTTGAGCACTACATTCATCTGTGTGAAGCTGTCATATTCTTCTTTAGACAGAGTCTTTAGGAATTCATCATCCCTTTCAACCACAGTTAACGGTTCTACTCGTCCCTGTCTTACTCCGGGAATAATACAAGGAACCAGGAGAATAATCTTTCTTATCAGCTCCGGATATTTGCTTACAAAGCCTCTTGTTAGAAGACCACCATAAGACTGTCCGGCAATAATAAAGTTTTCCTTTATAACGTCTACAGCAAATCCATGGAGAAGCTCCAAAATATCATCTGAATTTTTTACATCTCCATGTTCAGAATCACCCATTCCGGGAAGATCTATGTAGTAACGCTTGTATCCCGCTACTCTATTAAAGACAGGTTCAAATGCACCCTTCATCGTGTGACTGCTTATTCCCCATCCATGAATAATAAGCACCGGCGTTCCTTCTCCGATTATTTCGTAATTTATTATTCCATATTTCATCCTTAATCCCCTATCTAGAACCTTCAACAAATCACCTTATAACTTATCTTTTATTCTGAGACTAGCTTCTATATGCATGATCCAGTGTCTTGAAAATGGCATCTGAATAAGTCCTCGTATATCCTTTCCACACCAATAGTCTATCAGCCAGTAAGCCTCTTCATCAGTACTTACACCATTCTGTGATATGAGAATGTTCTATCAGCAGATCTGCTATAACTAGTTCTACTGTTGGAAGAGACTCCACATCTTTTGTAAGGTCTGCTGAAATGCATTCAAGTTTCCTTTAGCTTTTCTTTTCCTTTGTTATTTCAGATACATCACATATATCTGACAAGGATTCTCTTCTCCCCACAGTTCTCTTATGACCTCAAATTCCTTGAAACCACATGACAGATAGAAACGATTAGTTATGTCGTAATCTTCATACACACCCATCTGCACAGTCTTTACCTGCATAAAGGAATATCCTTCATTAGCAGCTATATTCTTCGCAGCTTCAAACAGTTCTCTTCCAAAACCATGACGATGAAACTCCTTCAAAACACCCATAACTGCCAACTCGACAGTTTCTTTTCCTGTTTCTTTCAGACAAAGAAATCCTGCATATTCATCCCCTTCTTTTGCAGCCAGAAATATCTGATCTGCACTTTCTGATATATATTTTTCTCTGCTCTCAACGACCTCAAACCAGTCTTTTAATGCTTCGAGAATCTTTCTTGCTACTGCTTTTTTTGTTTCTGCATCTTTTATTTGTTCAATCATTATTTATCTTCACCTATTATCCTATTTATCTTTCTTATTATATCTTTCCTAGTTTTTCCTTAATCCTGAGTTGTTTCATCCGGATAATCCCAGAATCCTCCCTTATGGAAATTCTCATTTCCCAAAGGGGTAGCTGTCAGTTTAAATATCACGCATCCATCAGGACACACAATTGTTTTAGTGTATTTACTGTCACCTCCAAGATTTTCCAAATCCCCACCACTCCGTACTGCTTCCATTAACGGATATAACATCATCATAAGTTTGGAACAAATACCATATCCATCCTGATTAACCGGACAGCCATATGTACATTTATAAACATCTCCGATTTCTTCTCCATTACGACAATACCTCTCGGTATGATCTCCATGAAGGAAGCCTGTAACCTCAACGGTAAATTCATACTCTTCGTCATACCACTTCTTCATTAGTTATCCTCCAATACTTAATAATACTTTCTTCGAATATTTCTCATTAATTCCCAGACATTATCTCCATAATTACTGATAGCAACAGAAATCATTCCGTTATTAGGATTATATTCAGCGATGGCGCTCACACCATCATCACACCCTTGCATATATACATAGTCTTTTCCATCAGGATTATCGATAATCCATACACCATAGCCATAATATCCAAAATATCTCCAAGTGTGTCACTGAAACTGAGTTTCCCTCTTTCAATTAGCTGAAGAATTCCTACAGCTACAAAAGTTTTGCCCATAGACGCACATGCAAATCTTGTTTCAAAGCTGTTTTGAATCTCATTTGCAAGATCAGCAAACCCATTACAGTACTCACATAAAACAGTTTCTCCCTGGGTTATATAAACATTTCCTCTAAAATTTCTATCTATTTCTATTCTATTCATTTCAAGAATCTCTTTTCTTTATACTGAATAAATAATTGTTATTGCCACATATGTCATATGATAACATTTTTATGACTATCTGTCATTGAACAAAAAAATAGAATCCTTATACAAAATCATCATCCGATACAAAACAAAAAGCTCGCATGAAACCCTTATTTCGGGTTTCTGCGAGCCATATCATCTCAATTTTATGTAAACCATCACAACAACTCAATCGTTCCTGGCGGTTTGCTCGTCAGGTCATACATTACTCGGTTTACTCCCTTTACTTCGTTTATTATACGGTTCATGCACTTTTGAAGAACTTCGAATGGTATGTCACAGCAATCAGCTGTCATGAAGTCAGATGTATTGACTGCGCGGAGTACAACGGCGTAGTCATATGTCCTGAAGTCTCCCATAACACCGACTGAGCGCATATTGGAAAGTGCCGCGAAGTACTGGTTCGGTGGATTCTTTATCTCGCCACGTTTTACAGCCGCATCCACTTCTTCTCTGTAGATAGCATCTGCATCCTGGACTATGCGAACCTTCTCAGCTGTTATATCATCTATGATTCTTACTCCTAGTCCCGGTCCCGGGAAAGGCTGTCTCATAACAAGATACTCAGGGATTCCAAGTTCAAGACCACATGCACGAACTTCATCTTTAAACAGCATTCGGAGCGGTTCAACTATTTCTTTAAAATCAACATAATCAGGCAGACCGCCCACATTATGGTGCGACTTAATTACTGCAGAATCTCCAAGCCCCGACTCGATTACATCCGGATAGATAGTTCCTTGAGCAAGAAAATCTACCGCACCAATCTTTTTAGCCTCTTCCTCAAAAACTCTTATGAATTCTTCACCTATGATGTGACGCTTTCTCTCTGGATCCGTCTCTCCGGCGAGCTTCAGATAAAATCTGTCCTGAGCGTTTACTCTAATGAAATTAAGTTCATAGTTACCATTAGGACCAAATATGGCTTCAACCTCATCACCTTCATTTTTACGAAGAAGACCATGATCCACGAAAACGCATGTAAGCTGTTTTCCTACAGCCTTTGCCAGAAGCACTGCAGCAACTGACGAATCAACACCACCAGAAAGTGCGCAAAGCACTCGTCCATTTCCTATTTTCTCTCTTAATGCCTTTATAGTAGAATCTACAAAGGAATCCATCTTCCAATCACCTTTGCATCCACATACACCCATTACAAAATTGCGAAGCATTGTCTCACCATACTCGGTGTGCATTACTTCCGGATGAAACTGTGTAGCATAGAAGCGCTTTTCGACATTTTCCATCGCTGCTACCGGACAATCCTTTGACCATGCAGTTATTTTAAAACCATCAGGAACTTCTGCTATATAGTCTGTGTGACTCATCCACACGGTAGGATTCTTATCAACACCTTTAAATAATTCAGATTTCTCTTTACCTTCATCTGCTATCTGAATCTGTGTATGTCCATATTCGCTTACAGGCGCGGTTTTTACCTTTCCACCAAGCAAATGTGCCATTAGCTGTGAGCCATAACATATGCCCATTACGGGAACGCCAAGTTCAAATACTTCTTTCGTGTAGCTTGGTGAAGTATCCAGGTACACAGAATTCGGTCCACCTGTGAAAATAATACCTTTAGGATTCATTGCACGAAGTTCATCTATTGATATAGTATACGGATGTACCTCTGCATATACATTGCATTCTCTGACACGTCTTGCAATCAGCTGATTGTACTGTCCTCCAAAATCCAGAACGACTATCAGTTCTCTGTTCATACTTTCCTCCCTTTATATCCAGCTCCATCAACCTGAGCTTTTCCTTTTTAAATAGGACAGTCCCGCTGTAACCGGGACTGTCCCCAAATACTTAATTATTTAAATGTTTTAAGAGCCTCCTGAAGCTGATTATCCTCGTTATGCTCGATAGTTACCTTCTTTCTAAGCGCTTCATCGAGTTCAACTTCTACATCAGGAGCAACACCCTTTTTATGAATATCATCACCTGATGGCAGGAAGTACTTTGCTATAGTTATCTTAACTGCCGATCCGTCTGACAGCTTGATAACTGACTGAACGATACCTTTACCATAAGTATTAGTTCCCACTACAGTAGCCAGCTTATAATCTCTGAGACATCCTGTAAAAATCTCTGCTGCACTTGCACTATTTCCATTTACAAGTACCGTAACAGGAAGATCAACCTTATGACCATCGCTGCAGTTAATCTTATCCATTACCTTATCATCTTTGTTCTTTGTTTCCAGAAGCAATCCCTTTTCGGATGCTCCATCAGCTGTCATCTCATCATCCACCATATAGTCTACCATTTCCATAACAGCTGTAACAAGTCCACCAGGATTATCTCTCATATCAACTACAAGACCTTTAGCCCCCTGACTCTGCAGCTTGTCTACTGCTTCCTTATAGAGTCCCGGTGTATTTTCTATAAACTGCTCAACCTTGATATAACCAATATTATTATCAAGCATTTCGTACTCAACGGTCTTATTTTCTATAGTATCTCTTTTAATCTTTATAAAGAGGAAGTCTTTCTCTCCTTCTCTATATATCTTGAGAGTAACTTCAGAACCTTTCTCTCCCCTGATATGATCGACTACATAATCCAATTCCATATCAGTAGTAACCTCAAGGTCGTCTACTGCAACAACCACATCATTCGGAAGCAGACCGGCTTTTTCAGCAGGACTTCCTTCTATAGGCTTCACGATATAGATAGTACCTTTATCTATATTCTTGGAAACTGTAGCACCTATACCCTCAAATGAGCCGGAATCATCTTCCTGCATCTTCTCGTACTCTTCTTTAGTGTAATATACAGAATAAGGATCATCAAGTCCTCTCATTATTCCGTCATAATAGCTTTCTTCTCTTTTGTCATTATCCTGATCAAAATAGAAATAATTATCTATTAATTTCTCAATTTCTGCAGTTTTATTAACTACATCATTTGAGTTCTCGTCAAATCTTTCTCCTGATGCTCCATCTGAACCGTCTTCATCTTTAGATACATCCGATGAATCTTTACCATTTCCATAAAGAGAAAAATTATCTTTTGCCGGTTCTCCAGATGTAGCAGCGTTCTGAGACACACCACATCCAGTAAGGGATCCTATAACAAAAGTAGACGCAAAAAGAACATTAATACTTTTTTTCATAAACTTGTGGGGAAGTTTTTTCATTTTCATACTCCTGTTTATCATAATAAACTTGTCTGGATTTCCTGATAGCTCTAGTTTGAACCCTCCGAATTAGCTACCTTGGACTTATCCTTTATATTCTTATAATACTTTAATGGATTAACATATTCTCCATTCTCTCTTACAGCAAAATGTAAATGAGGTCCTGTTGATACTCCGGTATTTCCAGAAAAACATATAACCTGTCCGGCAGTTACAGTATCCCCGACTTTACAGCCAAATGAAGATAAATGGAAGTAACAGGTTGATATTCCACTTCCATGATCTACGATAACACAGTTTCCACCATTTCCCAGATAGCCGGTATAGATAACTGTTCCATTTGCAACAGCTATAACCGAACTTCCCATAGGACATGGTATATCTATACCTCTATGATAAGAGGTCGCTCCTGCTGTAGGCGCCTCTCTCGGTCCATAGTAGGACGATATCGTTGTACTCGTAGGCATAGGCCATAAAAAATCCGCCCCATTATACTTAACAGTAGTAGAATTTCCTGTTACTGTAATGGAAACATTATATTTTGCTTCTATAGCAGCTATTCTAGCAGTCTGATCTGCTTCTATTGATTCTATCGAAGCCATTTCAGCCTGTGTTTTATCTATGGTATCCTGGAATTCATTTATCTGTTTTACTTTTTCTTCTGACAAAATCTCCAGAGTTTCCTGCTCATCCTGATAAGCTTTTTCAAGGACATCCATACTATTTGTAACCATAGTAAGCATAGCCTTTTTATCCTCAAGACGAGTTCTCATAGTACTGAACTGCCCAAGGACATTATTATTATAAGAATCTACCGCCTGAATATATTCGGTCTTATTTACTACATCCATATAATCAACAGCATTAAATAAAGCATCCAGATAACCATATGTACCGTTTTCATATTCTTCAGCTATATACTTTTTTAAACGATCATACTGTTCATCCTGCTTAAGCTGTGCAACTTCTATATCATCCTGTAAAGTCACCAGAGTTTTCTGAATCTGAACCGTTCTATTATTTATATCATCTATCTTTGCCTGATAGTCGATAATCATATCATCTATCTCATGGAGTCTCTTTATAAAATCATTCTGATTCTCCATAAGCATATTGAGCTTTTCCTGTACAGCCATTTTCTCCTGAAGAGTTTTACTATAAGCTGCAGTTATCTCGGCCAGTTCAGCTGAATCAATCGGTGTCTGCGAAGGATTCACACCAGTCTGGGGTTGCACAGTTGCTGCTTCTGTCGTAGCTTCTGTATTCTTATTACCCTTCTTCTTTTTTTCAGTTGTTTTTTCTTTACTTTCTGCATCACTATCACCAGGAGACGCAGCACTGCCATGACTTACTCTGACATCTTTGCTGCCGCTAATATCCTTAGCAGCAACACTTGTTATTCCAATTGTAAGCACAATGCTGAAAAGCATCATGAGTGAAGTGATTTTAGACTTAAGTTTCATATTTAAACCTTCAGATGTTTTCTAGTTGTAAGTAAGCTTCCAAAGAATCCTATTCCAATTCCCAAAAGAAGTGTTATCGGAATGAGCCATTTGAATAAAGCACCAGGTGGTGTAAAATCAAATAAGCTCTGAAGAATAGTAAATCGACCTGCTATATAATTAATAACCATATCATATAGATAATAAAGCAGGATAAGAGGAATGATTGAGCCTATAAGACCAATAATTATACCCTCAACTATAAACGGTGCTCTTACAAAGCTGTTAGTCGCACCTATAAGCTTCATTATTTTTATTTCCTCACGCCTTACCGTGATACCAATAGTAATTGTATTGTTAATAAGGAATATAGATACCAGAAGCAATATAAGAATTATTCCAAAAGATGCATATCCAACAAATGCATTTATGGCTGATATACTATCTGCAGTATAAGTTGAATTACTTACTCTTCTTACACCATCTATTCCCTCAAGAAACTGTACAAAATCCGCCTGTGAACCTGCATCATTCAGAGTAATCTTATAAGACGCCGAATTCGCAAGAGGATTATCGTCGCCAAATGCTGCTCTTGCCGCTTCAGGATCATCATAGGTCTGTTCGGAAAACTCTTTCCATGCCTGTTCAGGCGATATATAATCAATAGTATTAACTTCTTTTCTTGTCTTTATCTGTTCTCCGATAAGATTAATTCCTTCTTCAGATAACCCCTCATCAAAGAAAACTGATATAGAAATTGTACTTTCTATCTTATGTATAGCCCCTCTGAAGTTAACTAGAACTGCATAAAAAAGTCCGAAAACAAAAAGACAGGCAACTATCGTACCTACAGATGCCAATGAAAAAAGCAGATTACGTCTAATATTTTTGACACCCTGACGTACACTATATCCAACTGAACTAATCCTCATCGACGTACCCACCCTTCTGAACGTCACTTACTATAACGCCCTTCTTTAATGTGATAACCCTTTTCTTCATAACGTTAACGATTTCTTTGTTATGAGTAACGACTACAACAGTTGTTCCTTTTGCATTGATTTCATCCAGAAGATTCATTATATCCCATGAATTCTTTGGATCAAGGTTGCCAGTAGGCTCATCGGCCAGTATTATATCAGGTTTATTAACAAGTGCTCTCGCAAGAGCAACTCTCTGCTGTTCACCACCCGATAACTGTCTGGGATAAGATTTGTACTTATCAGCCAGTCCTACAAGTGTTAGAACCGCAGGAACCTGTCTCTTTATATACCTTGTAGGTGTTTCTATAACTCTTTGTGCAAATGCAACATTTTCATAAACAGTACGGTCTTTAAGAAGTCTGAAATTCTGAAATACAACACCTATCTTTCTTCGAACCTTATGTATAGCACTAGGTTTGAGTCGACTGTAATCATATCCTGCGACTTCTATTTTCCCTTTTGTCGGAACAAGTTCACGAAGGAGTAATTCGATAAATGTAGTCTTACCGGAACCTGATGTACCAACTACGAATACAAACTCTCCTTTCTCTATCTGAACATTTATATCCTGAAGAGCCACCGTTCCAGTAGGATATTTCATTGTTACATTTTCCATTTTAATCATATGTCATATCTTCCTTCTGCTTAAAAATCCAGGCTTTCCATATATTTCATGTATTTAACAACCATCAGAGCAATCTTAAATGTAATAGCATCCTCAAATACTCTAAGATCAAGTCCTGTAGACTTCTCTATCTTATCAAGACGATAAACAAGTGTATTTCTGTGTATGTATAACTGTCTTGACGTTTCAGAAACATTCAGACTGTTTTCAAAGAATTTATTGATAGTAGTAAGTGTTTCATCATCAAATTCATCAGGTGATTTACCATCAAATATCTCTTTGATAAACATACGACATAGCGGAATAGGAAGCTGATATATAAGTCTTCCAATACCGAGATTACTGTAAGCAATGATGTTCTTATCACTGTAGAATATCTTTCCAACATCAAGAGCCATCTTAGCCTCTTTGTAAGAACGTGATACTTCTTTTATTTCATTTACAATAGTACCAAAGGCAACATGAACAGATATCATTGCTTCAGTACTTAACATATCAACAATTATTTCAGCAGTTTTATTCAGTTCTTCATATGTATCAGTAGGTTTAACCTCTTTTACAAGGATAATGTTCTTTTCATCTACTGCTGTAATGAAGTCTTTGGTTTTAACTGAGAATATATTTCTGACTGTTTCAAGTGCATTATTATCTTTTTCAGCTTTGGTTTCTATGATAAATACACATCTCTTTACATCAGTTTCAATATGCAGCTTTTTAGCTCTGTTATATATATCAACAAGGAGAAGATTATCGAGAAGAAGATTCTTGATGAAGTTATCTTTATCAGATCTTTCCTTATAGGCAACAAGAAGGCTCTGTATCTGATAAGCAGCCATTCTTCCAACCATATATGTACTATCCGTATCACCCTTTGCAAGAATGATGTATTCAACCTGCTTATCATCAAATACTTTGAAGAATTGATATCCAAGAAGTGACTGGCTTTCTGCCTGTGATTCACCAAATGCAATCACAGCATCCTCATAATCAAGAGGGCCATCTTCTGCTGTCTTTGCAAGAAGTCTTCCTTCTGCATCCATTACGATCAGATCAACCTTCGTAATAGTCTTAATACCTTCCAATGTTTCCTGTAAGATTTGATTTGAAATCATAGCGTTTCTCCTATTCTGTTATTAACCCCGTTAATGTAAACTTTATTACTAAAATGCATATAAAAAGTATCATTATTCATGGTGTTCACAAATACTTCACCATAAATCTAAACATACGAAGTTATTATAACATTTTTTTTGAATAAAATAAAGAAAAGTATAAATTAAGAAAGGGGAAATGTAGTCTTACTACATTTCCCCAATAATATCTCATAAGATAACACTGCTAATACTAGTTTACAAT
>DOVG01000150.1 GCA_003520205.1 Lachnospiraceae bacterium | reverse complement strand
ATATCAGAAAAGCACTTTATTTACTGCTTCCCATCGGTGCATATTTTTTTGGGGCGTTTTTATCGGAATATCTTGGAAAAAGCATAAAGAGATTTCATTTTCTGCGCTGGGATACAGTTCTCATAGGAATAGAAATCTTAACTGTAGTAGTGCTTGGATTTCTTCCTGCAAAGGCACCGGATCAGATATGCCAGGTGGTGTTAAACTTTATATGCTCAATGCAGTTTAATACATTCAGACAGATGGAAGGTATTCCGGCAGCAACTACATTTGTTACTAATCATATAAGACAGGTAGGACATTTTCTTGCAAAATATGTTCGCCATCATGAGAAAACCTATTCAAGCAGGGTAAAGGCTCATGGACGTCTGATTTTGTTCTTCCTGTGTGGTGCGATTGTATCAACAGTTACCTGCAGATTCTTTGAATACAGGTCAATCTGGGGGAGTGCACTTATTCTGCTTATTGTTTTTGGCAGATTGTTTTATGCGGATATATCCTATGAGAAGGATCTTCTGACCCGGGTTCCTCATGGACACTAAAGAATTAAACTGATAAAAAATATACATGAATGATGTTAAAGTATATGAATGTGTTTTTCATGGTGGAAAGGTAAGATAAGCTATGGAAAAACTCGAATTTATAGAAGATAAGTCAACAGGTATTGAAATAGTAAGTATGGAGCATGTGAAAATATCCTATCCGCGTCATACTCATACAGATCATTATGTCTTCGGGATAGTTACAGAGGGCGTAGTATCAATCGGTATCGGAGCGGAAGATTATGAATGTCATGAAGGGGAATACTTTACTGTGGCACCTGACACTGTCCATTCGATAAAACCTGTATCAGAGTATTATTCAATGATAACAACATGCCTGCCGGTGGCTGGAGATATAAGCGGTGAGCTGGATATCATTAAGAATGAGATAATAGGTAATCCGGAGCTGGAGATTAGCATTGAGAAAATGTCTAAGAAGGTAAACATTTCTTCTTATCATATGATAAGAAAATTTGCTTCGGAAAATGGGCTTACTCCGCATAAGTTTCAGATGCAATGCCGTGTCCGAAAAGCTCAGGAGCTTTTACGTGAAGGCTTTAAAGTTATAGATGTGGCACATATGGTCGGCTTCTGTGATCAGAGTCATCTGGACCGTGTGTTTAAGAAACAGGTAGGTATATCCCCTGAGCAGTATATAAACTCCGCAATTTTATCCAAGTCATAACAAGGGATTTTTATTATGATCATTTCATAAAAAAAAGAGAGGTGATCATTATGGAAAACACATTATTTGAAGCATTTAATCAGGGCAGATTTTCAGTTCCGGGGAAGGACGTGGATTTTGGAAATATTCCTTGGTCTAAGCATCCTACATTTGAAGGAGTAGAGTTAAAGCATATATTAACATCTGCGGAAACCGGTGGTGCATATAGTTATCATCTTGTGAGAATAGCACCGGGTAAAAGTATATTAGATCATATACACGATCCGCAACTTGAAACTCATGAGGTTATTGCAGGAATCGGATACGCATTAAATGATGGAGTAAAGATCCAATATGAACCCGGAATAATATCTGTTATGCCTGCTAAAGTTCATCATGAAGTACATGCAGGAGATGAGGGACTCTATCTGTTTGCCAAGTTCATGCCAGCACTTTGTTAGGCTAATAAAATATTAAATAAAGTGTAATGCTTTACAGAGAGCAGGAACTTTTAAAGAACCAAGATAAAAATCAGGGAAGTCAACCCTGATTTTTTCTTGTTCGATATATTGACTACAAACTGAAGATTTTTGACACTCAGATTGTTATATGATATTATTCCTTGTTAGGTTAATTAAACAATAGTAGTTTACGAAGAAAGTGTGTATATGATGAAAGATAATATAGCAAAAACACTTATTGTTGTTGATATGCAGAATGATTTTATCGACGGAAGTCTTGGAACTGCTGAAGCTGTTCAGATAGTAGATAAAGTTAAGGCGAAGATAGATGAGTATAAGAATAGGGGCGATAAGATTATCTATACCAGGGATACTCATCAGGATAATTATCTCAGTACAAATGAAGGAAAACATCTTCCTGTAGTGCATTGTATAGAAGGTACGCAGGGGTGGGAAATCCGCGATGGTTTATATGTGGAAGGCTCTGAGATAATAAACAAGCCTGCTTTTGGATATACAGGATGGGCTGATTATGACTTTGAAGATGTTGAGATTATAGGACTTTGTACTGATATATGTGTTGTATCAAATGCATTAATTATCAAGGCGTTATTTCCAGAAATAAATGTTAGCGTAGACAGTTCATGTTGTGCAGGCGTTACACCTGAAAGTCATGCTGCAGCACTTGAAACAATGAAAATGTGTCAAATAGAGGTAATATAAGTAAACTATGTTGTATCTGAGGAAGAAGTTATATGAATCTATTTGAATTATTTCTGTTATCAATAGGTCTTGCTATGGATGCATTTGCAGTATCTATATGCAAGGGATTAGCTGTTAAGAAAATTACTAAAAAAGAATTCCTTTTATGCGGAATCTGGTTTGGTTTATTCCAGGGATTTATGCCATTTGCAGGATATCTTATAGGCTCGAATTTTGAGAAATGGATTAGGATTATAGCCCCCTGGATGGCATTTATACTTCTGTCACTTATTGGTATAAATATGATTAAAGAGGCCTTTTCTGATGATGAAGAGGTAAAGCCTGGTTTTGACTTTAAGACTATGTTTCTTATGGCGATAGCCACAAGTATTGATGCGCTGGCTGTAGGAATTACATTTGTTGCCATACCGGTTAAAGTACTAGATGCAGGTAAACTCCTGAATGTAGGATTTGCTGTACTGATGATAGGCGTTATTACCTGTTTTATATCTATGGCAGGAGTTAAGATAGGGAATATATTTGGTGTTCGATATAAGTCTGGTTCGGAAATTATGGGTGGAACTATTCTGATTTTTATCGGACTTCGTTCCCTGATAACATATCTGGATAAATCCCAGACATTATCTGACAATGACACAATCTTCGGTATGCTGATTCCGCTGGTTGGTACAGTTCTGGGAGCGGTTATAGTATATGCCAAGAGAAATAAGCTGTCTGATGGATTACGAATGATTCTGGCGGGTGGAAGTTCAGGAATCATGTTTTCGATAGCAGTATGGGGGATGATAGAATCAGCTGTACGTGATCTCATGGAAACTAAAAAGAATGGCATAATTCCTGTTTTTATATGCTTCTGTATAGGTGTATTGTTCCAATATATGCTGGATATGATAGTTCCGCATACACATGCATTTACAGATATTACTGAAGGCCCCAAAAGTCATATAAAATCAGAATACAAGGTAATGCTGACAGAGGTGATACATCATATACCGGAGGGACTTGCTTTGGGAGCAATATATGCCGGTCATTTTATGCAGACAAACTGGTACTCGGATACTACCGCCTTTTTGCTTGCCATAGCTATAGCAGCTCAGAATATACCTGAGGCGCTTTTTGTATCATTACCGATTAGAGAAAAAGGAGCAGAGGCAGGAAAGGCTTTCCTTATGGGAGTAATATCCGGTGTTCCGGTTCCGCTTCTCGGTATATTCACTGTTATTATATCTGTTTTATTTCCAAAGGCATTGCCATATATAATGTCTGTTGCAGGTGGAGCAATTATTTATTCCATCATAGAAGAAATACCTCAGATAGCATCTAAGAAGGATAATGATAAAGGTACTCTGGCGTTTGTATCCGGTTTTGCGTTAGTTATGTTTATGATATTTATAGGTTCGTAAGCTGCATGCCTGATTATTGTATGAAATTATTCATAAGGTTTGAAAATAAAAAAGTTATAAAAAAACAAAAGTTAAAAAAACCTATTGACAAATAAATATAATAAAGAGTATAATGCAACTCGTTAAAGGCAATGGCGTCTTAGAGAATAACTCTAAGGCGCTTTTTCTTTTTTTTCAATAAATATAAGGAGATGAGGCTATGGATAAGATTAATGTACCTGAACTTTTTGGTTCTCTGGTTTTTAATGAAAAAGTTATGAAAGCCAGATTATCCGCAGATGTATATGCATCACTTAAGAAGACGATTGATGAGAATGTAAGACTGGATGAAAATGTGGCAGATGCTGTTGCAGAGGAAATGAAGAAATGGGCTATTGAAAATGGAGCCACACATTTTACTCACTGGTTCCAACCTCTTACAGGAGTTACAGCTGAGAAGCATGACAGTTTTATCGAGCCGACAACTGATGGTGGAGTTGTAATGGAGTTCTCGGGTAAGGAACTTATCAAGGGTGAGCCTGATGCTTCATCATTTCCTTCAGGAGGCCTGAGAGCTACATTTGAGGCAAGAGGTTATACAGCGTGGGATCCTACTTCCTATGCATTTATCAAGGATCATACACTTTGTATACCGACAGCTTTCTGTTCATATTCAGGAGAGGCGCTTGATAAGAAAACTCCACTTCTTAGATCTATGCAGGCAATCAACAGACAGGCAATCAGAATCCTGAAGCTTTTTGGAACAGATGCAAATTATGTAAAAACAAGTGTTGGTCCTGAACAGGAATATTTTCTCGTAGATAAGGATGTGTTCAACAAGAGACCAGACCTTAAATATACAGGAAGAACTCTTTTTGGTGCAATGCCACCAAAGGGACAGGAAATGGATGATCATTACTTTGGAGTAATCAAGCCAAGGGTAGCTGAATTCATGGAAGACCTGAATCAGGAACTCTGGAAGCTGGGTATACTTGCAAAGACTGAACATAATGAGGTTGCTCCTGCACAGCATGAGCTTGCACCTATATATTCAACTACAAATATAGCTACTGATTCCAATCAGCTTACTATGGAAATAATGAAGAAAGTAGCGTCAAGACATGGTATGGAATGTCTGCTGCATGAGAAGCCATTTGCAGGCGTAAATGGTTCGGGAAAGCATAATAACTGGTCTATAGGAACAGATACAGGAATCAACCTTCTGTCACCTGGAGAGACTCCTTATGAGAACGCTCAGTTCCTGATATTCCTGTGTGCAGTTATTCAGGCAGTAGATGATTATCAGGATCTTCTCAGACTCTCTGTTGCAACAGCAGGAAATGATCACAGACTTGGTGCTAATGAAGCTCCACCTGCTATTATATCTATCTTCTTAGGAGATGAGCTTACAGCTATACTTGATGCTATCAGAGAGGATAGACCATACGAGGGTACTGAGGAAGTTAAGATGAAGCTTGGAGTACATTCGTTTCCAAGATTCAGAAGAGATACAACAGATAGAAATAGAACATCACCATTTGCATTTACCGGAAATAAGTTCGAGTTCAGATCACTTGGTTCATCAAATAGTATTGCATGCTGTAATATCATGCTGAATGCTGCAGTTGCTGAGAGTTTGCGTCAGTACGCAGATGAACTCGAAGGAGCAGAGGACTTTGAGACATCTCTTCATAATCTGATAAAGAGAGTTATCACAGAACATCAGAGAATTCTCTTTGATGGAAATGGATATGGAGATGAATGGGTTAAGGAAGCAACAGAGGTAAGAGGTCTTTCTAATCTTAAGACTACTGCAGATGCTATGCCACATCTTCTTGATGAGAAGAATAAGGAAATGCTTAAAGCTCATAAGGTATTTACAGAAGCAGAACTTCAGTCAAGATGTGAAATCATGCTTGAGAATTATGTAAAGACTGTAAATATCGAGGGACTTACGATGGTTGATATGGTTCGTAAGAACTATCTGCCGGCTATCGAGAGATATCTCTTCAGACTAGCTGAGACCACATCACTTATGAGACAGGTAAGTGATAATGTTAAATGTAATTATGAAGTATCTACTATGGAGAGACTTTCTGAACTTACAGATTATATACTGGATGCAGTGAAGGCTCTGGAAAATGCACTTACTGAGATTAAGACACTTGATAGTGTATTTACATCATCAGAGTTCGTAAGAGATGAATTACTCCCGAAGATGGATATACTTAGAAAATACGTAGATGAAGCAGAGATGCTTACATCTCAGAGAGACTGGCCATTCCCAAGCTACGGTCAGCTCCTGTTCAGTGTACAATAGATTTGAAAATATATGGGAATTAGTCTTGTGAGACTAAATAGAATAAATGAACAATGGCGTTCTGAGAAATATCTCGGAGCGCCTTATTTATTTTATGAGAAAATGACTTTAACAGGAGGATTATAGATATGACAGAGGAAATAATGAATGCAATAAATGGACAGCTTTTTGCGGTGTGGTTCCTTATAGGTGCCGCATTGGTATTCTGGATGCAGGCCGGTTTCGCAATGGTTGAGTCGGGTTTTGCGAGAGCAAAGAATGCAGGTAATATCCTGATGAAGAACCTGATGG
>DOVG01000298.1 GCA_003520205.1 Lachnospiraceae bacterium | reverse complement strand
ATTTTATCTCTTCATCCTCGTTATAAAATTTTTTAAAATCCGGACTTTCAGATAATGCCTTCTCTATAGTCATTCCCGGAGTTCCCGGAATAGACTTAGCAACCATATCCACTTTCTTAAGAGGAACATTCAGGGTGCGCCCCACGTCTCTGATACAGTTACGGGCAGCCAGTGTACCGAAGGTAACTATCTGAACTACCTTCTCTTCTCCATACTTCTCTGTAACATAATCAATAACCCTCTGTCTTCCTTCCGGTTCAAAGTCCACGTCTATATCAGGCATGGATACACGTTCCGGATTAAGGAATCTCTCAAATATAAGACTGTATCTGATAGGATCTATATTAGTTATTTTAAGTGCATAGGAAACTATACTTCCGGCTGCAGAGCCTCGTCCCGGCCCTACTCCTATACCATGTTCCTTGGCATAGTTAATGAAGTCCCAGACTATCAGGAAGTAATCTACATACCCCATATTCTTAATGGTTTCAAGCTCATAGAGAAGTCGCTCTATCAGCTCCTTATCCCTGTCAGAGGTATCATCATTTATATATTCCTTTCTTATAGCTTCAACTACTCTGCTTCCGGCAGTCTCATCCATTCTGCGAAGTTCATCTCTGTTTTCTGAAGCTTCACCACCAGCCGGCTCTTCTATAGAGCCGATAACTCTGTCATATATATCCTCGACATTTATCGTAAGATTATATCTCTCATTCAGTCCGTTTACACAAAGATATACCAGATACTGATATGCTCCGCCAAACCCCTCTGGAACCTGATATTTCGGAATCTTCTGTTCACCGAATACTATATCTACATTACATCTCTCAGCTATCTTATGAGTATTCTCCAGAGCCTGTCCGGCATATGGGAAGAGCTTTCTCATTTCCTCTTCAGACTTCAGATAATACTGACCGCCTTCATATCTCATTCTGTTTTCGTCACTGACAAGTGAATTGGTCTGAATACAGAGAAGTATATCGTGAGCTTCCCAGTCCTCAGCTCTTACGTAGTGGGAATCATTTGTACATACAAGCTCTATGCCTGTCTCCTGTGACATACGCATAAGGTCGGTGTTAACTATTGTATCGTCTGACAGCCCGTGATCCTGCATTTCAAGGAAATAATTTCCCTCTCCGAAGATATCCCTGTATTCCAGAGCAACCTTCTTTGCTTCATCATAGAGTCTTCTTCTCAGGTAAAATGCAACCTCACCCTGCAGGCATGCAGACAGACAGATAATCCCTTCATGATATTCTTTCAGAATTTCTTTATCCACACGCGGTTTATAATAGAATCCTTCAGTAAATCCTTTGGACACTATCTTAGAGAGATTTCTGTATCCCTGGTTATTTTCTGCCAGAAGAATCAGATGATAATACCTTTCATCATTCGCCCCTGCCTCACGATCAAATCTTGAACCGGGAGACACATACACTTCACATCCGATAATAGGTTTTATCCCCTGCTTAAGACACTCTCTGTAGAAGTAAATAGCACCATACATAACACCATGATCTGTTATGGCAAGGCTATCGAACCCCAGCTCTTTTGCACGCGAAACAAGCTCGGATATTTTAGCCGAACCATCCAGTAAGCTGTATTCTGTATGTACATGCAAATGTGTAAATGCCATTTTATATATTCCTTGCACTTCTGATGGCACCATCTATTCGGGCGGTTATTTTCGAACCCATCTGGTCCATCTTAAGTCTTTTTCCGTATTTTTTATCAAGTCTTTTCCGCGCTTTATCAGCGTATTTATCTTCCAGCTTTTTCTCAAGCTTCTTCTTATAGTTTTGTCTCTTTATGTATTTCTTATACTCTTTCATATATCTTTTGGCATATCTGAAGGTTTTTTCTTCCCCTTCTTCAGCAAGCATATTCAAGAGTAAATGTACCTTTTTTCTTACATAAGGATGCATGGCTCCCTTTGACTTACCATTCAGAAAATAATCCAGGGCAGTTCTATCTGTATAATCATTCTTATGATATATCTTACTGGCAGCCACACGGTCACAGAACATCTCAACTATATAATTATCCGGCATTTTCATGCCGACCATACTTCCGTCCCTTTTCTCAAGATCATAGTCAAGCCAGTACTCCAGATGATGCTTGTTACGTCCCTTATGATGAAGCCATGAAGAAGTATAACCTTTATCCTCTCTTTCCGCATCATTAGGACTTCTGGTTCCCTGATAATACTTTGCTCCTACCAGAAATTCTGTAGGTGAATACTTCGACAGATCATGAAGAATTCCCTGCTTATAAAGTCCGCATCTGAAGCAGTTTTTGCCTACTTCTATCTTGTGTTCGTTTATTGTTTTAAGATGTTTATACCATTTTTGTTCTTTTATATTTGATAATAAATCAGACATTTTTTCATCCTCCGACATTCAGTTCTGATTCTACCAAAATTCAACCTTCTATACAAGTGACAATGCTTTACCCTTTTTGATTTTGAAACCTTTATATCGGTCTTCAGAAAAAGAAAAACAGGGTGCGGCTCATACCGGCACCCCGTTAGTCTTCACATATCTAAACCTCTGCTTTCCACAGACCGTGAAGGTTGCAGTATTCATAAGCTTCCTTTACCTTATCGCCTTCAACGATAGCAAATGTTGCCTCCGGCTTATCCTCTGGAGTAAGAATCTTACGCTGTCTTCCCTGCTCAGTCTCTATAACAATCCACTGAATGGAATGTGCTTCAGTCATAGGATGTTCTACCGAACCAACCTTTACTGTCACAATATTTCCACTAACCTCGATTACAGGAACATGCTTCTCTCCTGCTGCATCGGTAGTATTGGGAACCAATTCAACCATTGTCTCGCCGCAGCACTTTACATCACATGCATCCTTCTCAAGATATGAAATCATATTATTACACTTTGTACACTTAAATACCTTCATTTTGAATCCTCCTTACAAATACACTATTAAATGCTTTTCCTGCAAGCAGGAACGCATTTTGACTT